>CALINF010000001.1 GCA_938045215.1 uncultured Halieaceae bacterium
CCGGCCAGCGCAAACAGCGGCTCATCAACGCGGCCCAGTAAGGTGTAGAGATTTCCGCGCTGGTAGCGCATGGGGTCCAATTCGATCTGCTCATCTATCTCAACCGCCCACACAGGCTCGCCGTGCCAGAATCCCAGGAACTGCTGCCGAACTACCAGCCAGTTGTCGGCCTGCATCTGCGACTGTGGTAACAAAGGTTCGCGGGCTCGCAGGTCGCTGACCAGTTCGCCGCGCTGAAAGACGAGGTGTACGCCACCGTCAGTGGACTCGGGTGGCTGATTACGGGGTTCAAACATGCGTTCTCCGCACTTTGTTCAAATTCAGGCGGCAATTTAACACGTCTGGCAGCTCAGCGGGACTCCGACTTCTGGGAATGACCACACGACAAGTGGCGTTCGAAGAACACCCTCACCAACTTCCGGGTCATTTTGCTCCTGATGCTCATGGTAGCTGGCATCTGTTTCATGCAAGAGCTGCTGCTGTATATGTTCACCAGGATTCTGTTAACCCTAAAACCCAAAGTCGCCCAGTCTCCGCTGACATCGGCGCCAGCACCCCTGATCAGGCAGTCCTATGGCCGGATGGTAATCATGGCGAAGCCCTGTACGGTAGTGCTGGTCGGCGTTGGCTTATTCTGCGTGGTGCTGTTTACTTGAAACCGGCTCACGCGCGGGGACGCAATGCCCTGCGCACTTCAACGCAAGTCTAACACTCTAACTGTCCACCAACTCACGCCAGAGCACGCGACCACCACTGTGCTTGGCGATCGCCTCAAGCTGATATTCATGCTGCGCCAGTTCTTCATCGCTTGCGCGAATCACCGGCAACGGCTTGCGCGTGTGGTTCAGTCGTTTGAGCGTTGTATTACCCGCGCTGCTGTTATTGTTGTCATCCGCGGCATCGTCTTCCGATAGATGCAGCATGGTCTGCCCGCCTGTCATGGTCAGATAGACATCGGCCAGAATTTCAGCATCCAGTAGCGCGCCGTGCAAGTCGCGCGAGGAGTTGTCAACATGATAGCGCTGGCACAGTGCATCCAGGTTATTGCGCTGGCCGGGATGTTTGTTGCGTGCCATCACCAAGGTATCGATGACACTACAAATGTCGCGCAAAGGCGCATGACCGCGCTCTAGCTGTTGCAACTCACTATCAAGAAAACCTATATCGAACGGGGCATTGTGAATAATCAGTTCCGCCCCTTGCACAAAGTGCAAGAAATCCTCGGCAATTCTGTCAAAGGTAGGCTTGTCTGCCAGGAACGCATTGGTAATCCCATGCACCTCGATTGCCCCCTGATCAATCTCGCGCTTTGGGTCGATATACTGATGGAAATGGTTGCCCGTCAATCGCCGATTGATGAGCTCCACGCAGCCAATCTCGATAATGCGATGGCCCTGACTGACCTCGAGGCCCGTTGTTTCAGTGTCAAGTACGATTTGACGCACGCTGTCTCCCTAAACGTTGTCCTGCATTTACTTATACTTACTCTGCACTACTTACAGCCACGCCTTTTCATCGATGCCCCGATTCGCCAGTTGATCGGCTATTTCATTCTCGCGGTGGCCGCTGTGCCCTTTTACCCAGGCCCATTCAACGTGATGCCGCTGGTTCTGCACATCCAGTTCACGCCAAAGATCTTCGTTCTTAACTGGCTTTCTGGCGGCCGTCTTCCAGTTTTTGGCCTTCCAATTATCCAGCCACTGGGTGATTCCTTGCTTCACGTACACTGAATCTGTTGTGAGTACCACCTCACAGGTTTCCTTAAGCGCCTTCAGCGATTCAATCGCCGCTCGCAGCTCCATACGATTATTGGTAGTTTCAGGTTCGCCGCCGTACAGCTCCCGCTCTACACCGTTGTAACGCAGTAAAGCACCCCATCCGCCCGGCCCAGGATTGCCGCGACAGGCGCCGTCGGTAAATATCTCAATTCGTTTCAAGCTGCGGCGTCTCCGTCTCGCGAGGTGGGTTGGGCAGGTGTTGGTGCGGCAACCGGTTTTGATACAGCCAGGCCCATAAGGCGCTCTCTTCGTCGCAAACGCCTCACCCGGTTATTGACACCGCCGACCTGCTTGATCGCGTGAGTCATGTAGATGCCGCCAAACGGAGATCCATGTGCTTGCAGCCACTGATCACACCGTGTCACAGCAGATCGCAGTCGTCCCGTGCCCACCGGTGGCAGGCTGTAAAACGAGGCGCTGCGTTCAACTTCACAGCCCAACAGATGCAGCCAGTCGCTGACTCGATGCGCACTTAACAAATGCTGATCGCGCCAGACTGATACTTCTCGCATAGCCGACATTCTGTTGCGCAGCCCTTTCAGGCTATAGGGGTTGAAGCCAATAATCACCAGATGCCCCTGGGGCATAAGCACACGCTGTAACTCACGCAGTGCCTGATGGGGGTTGCTGCAGAACTCCAGGCTGTGCAGTGCGACGACCAGATCAACGCTGTCGCTCTCAAGCGGTAACTCTTCATCGATTGCGACAAGGTCAACGCTTTCCATGGCCTCACACCGACTGACGATGTGATGATGTATCTTACTAGGAGCCAGCAGGCTTTCCCCGGTAACAGGCCCCGTTTGCAGCAGGTGGTAGCCAAACGAGACATCAAGCACCCTTGAAAGCTCGGAACTGAGACCTTCAAGCAGGTATTGACCGTTGTCGCCGAGGTACCAGGATTCCAGTTCACTGGAAATGTCGCTAAACTTGTTGCCCATACTGTGCTGCTTGAAATCAGTGACGGTCATGTTACTGCATTTTTTCCGCTTTGAAAGGATTTCACCATGCTGACTATCCAACCGGTTGCCGCGTTTACCGATAATTATATCTGGCTGCTACACGATCCGGACTCGCGAGAAGCCTATGTCGTTGACCCGGGTGACGCCGCGCCGGTTGAAGAGCGGCTACAAGAGCTGGGACTGACACTCACAGGTATATTGATTACTCACCATCACTTCGACCACGTCGGTGGCCTTAACGCTCTCAAGCAGGCGCACGAGTGCACCGTTTACGGCCCTGATAACTCCGCCATATCCGGCATTGATCACATAGTGCGAGCGGGTGATTCGGTTACAGTGCTGGGGCGTGAGTTCGACATACTGGAAGTGCCAGGGCACACACTGGACCACATTGCCTACTTTAGTGCGAGCAGCAGTGATAGCTCTGTTGCCGATCACCCGTTGCTGTTTTGCGGCGATACCTTGTTTGCGGGCGGGTGCGGGCGCGTGTTCGAAGGCACATTCCCCATGATGCTCGCCTCGCTCGAGTCACTAGCGCAGTTGCCCGGCAATACAGAAGTCTACTGCGCGCACGAGTATACTCTGGCGAATTTGGCATTTGCACAGGCCGTTGAGCCGGACAATGAGGCCCTGGCCACACGGGTATCGGACGCCAAGCAAACCCGGCAGCAAAACCAGCCAACGGTACCCAGTACGATTGAGCTAGAGCAGGCAACCAACCCCTTTTTGCGCGCGCGGTCTGAGCAGTTACGCGAGGCGCTGCGGCGTCAGGGTCGCCTGGAGCAGGAGACAGCGGAAGGCGTTTTCGCTACAGTACGCGGCTGGAAAGATAATTTTTAGGCGTAAGCACACGCAAAGCTAGACCAAAAACAATACAAAAGACTTAAAATACATGACGTTACGGGGCTTATTGCTAGTTATATCTAGCATTATATTTATGGCGGGCTGTCAGACAGCTCCGCCCACGGTGACCGCGCAGTCGTCGGAATCGGCCGCATCAGGCACGGTACTGGATGAGGCGGTCACCGATGCAAGGGCACCACGGCAAGTGGCGCAGTCAAAGCCCCTGCCCCCGCCTGAAGATCTATGGGAGCGGATTCGTCGCGGCCTGACCTGGCAAACTATTCACAATGCTCAAATCGGCGCCAGTCGGGACGCCTTCCTGCGCCAGCCCACCTACTTGCCCGTAGTGTCCGAACGAGCAGCCCTGTATCTCCACTATATCGTTGAAGAAGTAGAGAAACGCGGCATGCCCATGGAGATAGCGCTACTGCCGTTGGTAGAGAGCACCCTGAATCCTTTCGCCTACTCGTCCCAGAATGCTGCCGGTATGTGGCAGGTTATGCCCGCCACCGCAAAGCACTACGGCATGGCACGGAACTGGTGGTATGACGGTCGCCTCGATGTACGCGAGTCAACAGGGTTTGCGCTGGATTACCTCGAGAGACTCCACAAGGAGTTTGATGGTGACTGGATGTTGGCCCTGGCAGCCTATAACGGTGGCAAGGGTCGTGTTGCACGCGCCATTGCCAAAGCAGAGAAAAACGGCAAACCAACCAATTACTGGGCGCTGCAACTACCCCGCGAAACGACCAAATATATACCCAAGCTCATCGCGCTGACCGCGATCATCGCCTATCCCGAGGCCTTTGATGTGACCATTCCCAACGTCGCCAACGCGCCAGCGTTTGAGATTGTCGGCACTGGCGGGCAGATCGAAATGCTGCGTGCCGCTGAGCTTGCAGGAATGGAGCTGAAGGAATTCAGGCGATACAACCCAGGACAATTGCGCTGGGCTACCTCACCCGACCAACCGCAGGAACTGCTGGTGCCCGTGGGTACGGGTAAACGCTTTGAACTGGGCGTAGCCAGTCTTGGCCCTGAGGATCGCGTGAGCTGGCAGCACTATCGCATCCGCCGCGGTGACAGCCTGATCAGTATCGCCCGCAGATTTGATACTGAAGTGGGACTGCTGCGCGAAGTCAATAATGTGCGTGGCAACCTCATTCGCGCAGGTGACACCATGATGATCCCGGATGGTTCAGCCTGGGCTGAAAGTCTCGCACTTGCGCAGAACAATCAAAACAGGATTGAGAAAGGATACCGTGTTCGCAGTGGCGATTCTCTGTACGGCATTGCCGGCAAGTTTAACGTAACAATTGATGACATCATTAGCTGGAACTCCCTGAATCCGCGCTCCTATCTGCAACCCGGACAACGACTCACTCTTTACGTCAGTGGCGGCTGAGTCCACCAACCGCCTTGAGCTTATTTAGCACGCCATTCGGCGAATTCCAGCTCAAGCGCTACCCCAGTCAACCCCGTGAAACGCTGCAGGCCTATTGCAGCGCCGATGCGCTGCTGCTTGAGGCGCTTGCCAGCAACGATCAGATCGCCCCGTGCGAACCTCTGCTGGTAATAAACGACGAACACGGCGCGTTGAGCATACCTGCCCACGCGGGCGGCTTTGGCGTAACCCTCTGGACGGATTCAGCACTCAGCCGACTCGCCGTGCGCGGCAATGCATACAGTTGCGGCCAGGAGGAGCCAGCCCTCGTGTGGAGTACCCGGAGTCCACCCGCCGCCAAACGGGTACTGATGCGCGTACCCAAACAGTTGCCCTACTTTGAGCATCAACTTGCCACCCTGTCGTCTCGCCTGGCACCCGGTACCGTGGTGGAGATAGCCGGCATGGACAAGCATCTCTCTCCTCGAACCGGCGATCTCATCGAGCGCTATCTTGGCACTACCACTCGCCACCGCGGGCAGCGTAAGGCAAGACGGTTTACAGTGATCGCTGGCGACGCTAGCCCTCCACTTCCAATAACAACACAAGTACGCGGCTATCGTGTCGAAGTGCCGCCCCTCACACTGACATCGCTATCCAACGTGTTTAGCGGCGATCGTCTGGACGGCGGTAGTCAACTATTACTGAGCACGCTTACTCAAACAGAGCCGGCGCAAGAGGTGGTTGACCTGGCTTGTGGTAACGGCGTTTTAGGGCTGGCCGCTATAGCCGCTGGTATCACAAGCTCGGTAACCTTTTGCGACGAGTCAGCAATGGCAATCGAGTCGGCGCGACTCAACTGCGACCAGCTGGCAGCCAGGGGCGACGCCAGTGTGCAGTTTCACCACGGTGACGGACTATTGGAGCTAACCACACGACCCGATCTGATTCTGTGCAACCCGCCTTTTCATCTGCATCATGTCGTAGATGAGTTTGCAGGCCAACGGCTGCTGCGTCAGTGTGCCAAAGCACTTAAGCCAGGCGGACGCCTATTGCTGGTTGCCAACCGCCACTTGAAATATACACCTTTGCTGCGCCGATACTTCGCCAGGGTTGAGCGACTGGTTGAGGACAAGCGTTTTATCGTCTGGCAGGCGATCGCCGGTTGATTTGGCTGTCATGTAGGGGTATCTTGTCGTCGCTTTAGAATGCTCCTATCGGAGTGATACTAACCAAAAGGACGCTATTAACATGAGATCAAACTTCCGTATTTTCAAGTCGGCGCTCATTGCTCTGATCAGCATAAGCACCGTACTGTTTTCTCTTGTCGCACAGGCCGAACACCACGCCGAGGCCGCCAAGCCAGAGACAAACGTTCGCGCCATGTCCATGACTATCGAAGCGGTCATTACAGACATCGACCTTGAAACGCGTCAATTCACTGTCGAAGGCCCCAACGGCCAGCCCATTACCATGACAGCCGCTGAAAAGGTGGTAAAACTGGAAGACGTTAATGTCGGTGACACGATCGTGGCAACTTACTTTACATCTCTGGAAAGCGAGCTGCGTGAGCCTACGCAAGAAGAGCTGGCAGAGCCCTGGGTAGTGCTGGCCGACGCGGCCAAATCTGAGGCTGACGAGCAGCCCGCTATCGGCGGTGCACGTATGATTCGCGCCGTTTGCACGATTGAAGGCATGAACCGCGTGCTGGGCACCGTGACCATCATGGATCCACGTGGCAAGCTTCATTTGATTGGCGATGTCGAGCCCGAGAAAATGGAAGGCGTCACTCTGGGCCAGACCGTCGTTATGGTCTACACCGAGGCACTCGCTGTAACTCTGGAGCCTGTTGCAAAGTAGTCATTCCGGCTTTACAAAAAGGGCAGACAGCGTCTGCCCTTTTTTTGTGCCTGTTGCAATCTCGCTTTACCGCCTGCCGCTAATCGACTGTTTCTCGTACCGACTCCACCCCCACACCCTGTTGGCGGCCTGTCTGCTAACAGCAGTTCTTTGTGCATTAGGTTAACGCCACCTTACATGCGAGTGTACACTTGAGTGTATGGCTAACTCACACACATCTGCGCAGACTGGTTTGCAGACCCATCGGCAACCTCAGATCCAGGCACCGGTGCGAGATACATCGCTAATCATTGATGGCGCCAGCTGTGCCAGTTGCGTCGCCAAAATAGAACAGTCCCTAAAAGCAGTGCCGGGCGTGAACAGCGCCAGTATGAATTTCGCGCAGCGTACCGTGCTCGTCACAGGTGACGTACTCCCGGAGCAATTGATTGCTGCAGTAGAAAAAGCGGGATACGGCGCCAAGGCACAGACCGGCTTGTCTGACAAGCACACCATCGAAGAACGTGAGCAGGCAGATGCCCTGCACTATCGTCACTTGCTGCGCTCGATGGCTTTTGCGTTGGGCCTGGGCCTGCCTTTGATGTTATGGGGTGTGCTGGGCGGATCGATGTCGGTCAACACTGGTTTTGACCGCGTTGCATGGCTGGTAGTCGGCGTACTGACGTTCGCAGTGATGATGGTTAGCGGACGCCATTTCTATGTAGGCGCGTGGCGATCCCTGGTCAACCATTCCGCCAACATGGACACATTGATAGCGCTTGGCACAGGCACGGCATGGTTGTACTCCATGATTGTTGTGCTGTTTCCCGACTATCTCCCGCCTCTAGCTAGGCACGTGTACTTTGAGGCCTCTGCCATGATCCTGGGTCTGGTTAATCTGGGTCTTGCACTGGAGGTTAGAGCAAGAGGACGCACATCTGATGCCATCAAGCGGCTTATCGGTCTGCAGCCCGCGACGGCGAGAGTCATCAGAGACGATGGAGATCTCGACATCCCAATTGAACACGTTGTTGCTGGCGACCAACTGCGTATACGTCCCGGAGAAAAGATCCCTGTAGATGGCGATGTTGTGGATGGGCACACTACAGTTGATGAGTCCATGTTAACGGGAGAGCCAATGCCCGTGGAGAAAATCGCAGGCGATACGCTCGTAGCGGGCTCAATCAACAAAACCGGATCGGTGATTTTGCAAGCAACCCGCGTGGGCAAAGACACAACACTGGCGCGCATTATTCTCATGGTAAA
>CALINF010000002.1 GCA_938045215.1 uncultured Halieaceae bacterium
TATCGCAACGGTTGGCTTGCCGGTGAGGCTGAAGGTAAGAAACTACAGGCGCAAGCGGTTGCAGCGGGTAATGCGGCAGCGGGCGCATATGGCGCGCAACAAATCGGCAAAGAGGTGGATAAGAACGATCCTGACAAAGTCGCAAAAAAGGCGGTGAAGGGCGTTGATACAGGTTCTCTGAAAGCACTCGAGAAGTAGGAAAAGGGCCGCTTTCTGTATATGCCGCCATGTGCCACTGTGGATCGTCTAATGCGGCACATCAGCCCATCTTGATTGAAAGCCCATAGTGAGCACTCAGTAAGAACGCGTAGCAGTTCACCAAGAGGCTCAATCTCTAAGAAAAACATACGCAACCAGGGGTCTATTCAATGATTTTAGAGGTGGCGGTACTCGACGTGAAGGCAGGGCTCGAAAAGGAGTTCGAGGGGTCGTTCGAGCGAGCGCAGACTATCATATCCAGCATGCAGGGATACGTATCACATACGCTGCAGCGCTGCCTCGAGCGCCC
This sequence comes from uncultured Halieaceae bacterium, assembly GCA_938045215.1. Taxonomy (GTDB): domain Bacteria; phylum Pseudomonadota; class Gammaproteobacteria; order Pseudomonadales; family Halieaceae; genus CALINF01. Next base: position 509 of record CALINF010000002.1, read on the forward strand.
TGGTAGGTACATACTTTTGGTCAACTGGCGCAAGCTTGAAGATCACACAGTTGGCTTTCGTGAATCCGACGAATATCAAGAGTGGCGTAGCCTTTTGCACCATTTTTACGACCCATTTCCGGAAGTAGAGCATTATGAAATCGTTTCTGGAATGCCGTGAAATAGGTGTGAGTAGCGCACGTTTTTCACAAGGTTCTTTTCGAATTTGCCAATCCAATCAATTTCGGCACGATAGTTTGCGCCGCACTGAATTGAATGATGCTGTTGAAAGAGATTTTTGTTTGCAAAAAGTGGCTGAATCTCAAATATGGCATACACTTCATGCGGTATGGATACTAATTCGCCGGCCGCTTCATGTGCCTGTGCAATGATGGTGCTGTCTAGCGGTTGGCTCGTGTGGTTTGAAAAGCACAAGGTCATCGCTCGTTATGGATTTTCGGCGGTTACTCTCAGAGATAAAGCAACGAAAAGTGCATCGCGCAGCCGCACTTTACTCCGCAGGTGCGTGGGCACTACTGCAAGTTGCAGATGTACTCGTGCCACTGGTAAACCTACCTGAAAGCGCGATACCTATCGTACTTGAGTTAGCTGCTCTGGGCTTCATCCCCTCAATGATATTAGCCTGGTACTTTGATATAACCCCACGAGGCGTGGTGGAAGCACCAAAGGTTGAATATAGTCCTGAACGAATGTCACTAACGCCAGCGCGAGTCGCTGAGTTTTCCATCGTTTTGTTTGTCACTCTATCTGTAGGCTTGCTTTATGCTCATCGTATAGATGCGCAGCGAAACCCTAAACAGCCTGACCCGGCCAGTGTCTTATCAGAGCGACCATCGATCGCTGTTATGCCTTTTCGGAATATTAGTGGTGATGTACAGCTGGAATATTTCGGAGATGGCCTGGCTGAGGATCTGCTAAATACACTCTCTGGTCTGAGTGAGCTAAATGTGACTGCCAGCAGTTCTTCCTTTTATTTCAAGAACAAGTCAATCGATATTCAGGTCATTGGGCATCATCTGGGTGTTAGTCACGTACTGGAGGGCAGTGTCAGCAGGCAAGACAGTCGTGTAGTGGTAACCGTACAACTAATCGAGACCACTAGCGGCTTCCCTGTCTGGTCAAATACCTATGATAGCGATCTCACGGACATACTGTCTCTGCAGAATCAAATTTCCAGTGAGCTGGTAGCTTCGCTGGAGGTTTTTCTTTCGCCTGCGTCGCGAGAGAGTATTCAACGAAGTTATAAAGTAGATCCTATGGCTTATGACAGTTATCTGCGCGCTCTGGCTTACCTCAGGCACCCAATGGATACTGATAGTGCGCAGGACGCAATCGACTTGTTCACGGCCTCAGTGGAACTTGACCCTGGTTTTGCTGAAGGCTATGCCGGACTCTGCGACGCGTGGCTGTCAAAATACGCTCTAAGCCGTGATGCAGAGCACTTTGAGGCAGCTGAAAAATGCTGCCATCGTGCGCTCACCCTGAACGTCCAAGGGATTGATGTCTATGTAGCACTCGGCAATTTGTATCGCCATTCAGGAAACTATAAACAGGCAGAACTGGAGTACGACAAGGCGCTGTCGATAAACCCCAATACTACAAAAGCGAGTATCGGCCTCGCACAAACATACTTTCAGCAGGGCTTGATTGATCAGGCTGATGAACTCTACCGCCAAGTCATTGATTTAAGGCCCCATGATGCTCGAGGGTATTTAGCTTATGGACATCACTTATACAATATTGGGGAAGTCGAAGAAGCGATTACCTACTACAAAAAGTCCACGGAACTGGCATCCAACAGTGAGGGGGCCTACAACAGTCTCGGCGCCGCCTACTTCATGCGAGGTCAGTTCGAGCTAGCCGCAATTTCGTGGCGACACTCCTTAAAGATAAAGCCTTCTGCTGGCGCTTACGCCAACATAGCGTCAAGCATGTTCTATCTCGGCGAATACGATGACGCAGTCCTTTGGTATTCCAAAGCGTTAGAGCTTAGCCCGGAAAATGCTGACGTATGGGGCGCGCTGGGGGATACCTACCGTTTTTCATCGCAAGGCGCCGAGCTGGCTCAACCGATGTATGCACGTGCTCTCGAGTTATCGAAACAGCGCTTGAAAATAAACCCCGCGGATGGGGCCACACTTGCCTTGATCGGGCACTACTACGCCGCAAGCGGTGATAAAGATCCAGCACTGGCGAGTATCGATAAGGCCATAGAGCTGTCTCCGCAGAATTTTTCTGTGCACTACGCCGCCGCTAAAACGCTGTGTAGTCTGGGGGATTATGAACAAGCGCTGGATTATTTAGAGAAGGCTATCCAGTATGGCTACCCCTGGGAGTTGGTCAGTGTCGACATCAGCTTACGTGAATTGAGAAACAAGCCAGGATTTCAAAAACTGGCACTGCTTGAGCGGTAATCATTGTGTGCTGACAAGCAAAGCTGTTTGTCAGCATCCACAACAGATTTCAAGAAGACACTCTTAAGCCTGCGCCTGTGTAACTTCACAGATCAATAGCCTGTGTAAGTAATCATAATCCTGATACGCTATCGACAGTGCGGAACAGATTCTTTCTCGGGAGACGCCAAGCTTGCGCAACGATTTGAACAAGCCATAGTCTATATAGGCCAGCGTTACAGGGTCGATGCTGTAGTCGCGGCTCTGGTCGCTTGCAACAAGCTTGAGGTCTGCAGTAGTAGCACTAAGGGTTGTCTGTGTGGCCTGTAGAGTTTTCACTTTTTCTTTCTCCTTCTATCCTGAGTAATATCGCTAACGCCAGATGAATCACCATGCCGAGACACCGGAGGTGGTGTCAGTTTGACGCCAAT
>CALINF010000003.1 GCA_938045215.1 uncultured Halieaceae bacterium
AAACGCGAAGCAGGCTGCGGAGCAGGCCGGTGAACAGGGCTACGTCATCACGCTGGACTTCCCTTCCTACCAGCCGGTACTTACCTACTGTAACAATCGCGAATTGCGCCAGGCTGTGTACGAGGCCAACTGCACACGCGCCTCCGCGCTGGGGCCCAGCGCGGGACAGTATGACAATAGTGAGCTGATCACGGAGATACTCGACCTGCGGCAGGAGCTGGCCAAACTGCTGGATTTTGATAGCTACGCAGAGTTGTCACTGGCGACGAAGATGGCCGACTCTACCGACAGCGTGCTCGAATTCCTCAACAACCTGGCACAAAAGTCTCACCCTCAGGCGCAGACTGAATGGCAAGAGCTCGTGGACTACGCGGCCAGCCAGCACGACCACCCTGACCTGCAACCCTGGGATGTCGCCTACTTCAGTGAGAAGCTCAAACAGGACCAATTTAAAGTATCACAGGAAGAAATCCGGCCATTCCTGCCAGTGCCTACCGTTCTCGAAGGCATGTTTGAAGTTGCGAATCGACTCTATGGGGTTAATATCTCCGAGGTAGATGAGTTCGACAACTACCACGAAGATGCGCGCTTGTTTGAGATTCATCTGGAGGGCGACACCATCGCTCGATTCTACCTCGACCTGTATGCACGCTCAGGCAAGCGTGGTGGGGCATGGATGGACGACTGTCGTATCCGCCGGGTGCAAACAGGTCAACTTCAGATTCCGGTAGCGTATCTCGTGTGTAACTTCACACCGCCGGTTGGCGCCAAACCCAGCCTGCTCACCAGTACAGAGCTCACCACCCTGTTTCACGAATTTGGCCATGGTTTGCACCATATGTTGACCCATCAGACGGTAGCGTCCGTGTCGGGCATCAATGGCGTGGCCTGGGACGCAGTTGAGCTGCCCAGCCAGTTCCTGGAGAACTGGTGCTGGGAGCCTGAAGCCTTACGCTTCATTTCCGGTCATTACGAAACCGGCGAATGCCTTCCGGATACCCTGTTGGACAAACTACTGGCGGCCAAAAACTTCCAGTCTGCTATGCAGATGGGCAGGCAGCTGGAGTTTGCGCTGTTCGACTTTCGCCTGCACAACGAATGGCGTGGAGGTGATGCAGCTACAGTACAGACCGTGCTGGACGAAGTAAGGGAGCAGGTAGCGGTATTAAAGCCACCTGCCTACAACAAGTTTCAGAATGCTTTCTCACACATTTTTGCCGGTGGTTATGCAGCTGGCTACTACAGTTACAAATGGGCCGAGGTACTGTCGTCGGATGCGTTTTCACGGTTCGAAGAAGAAGGCATCTTTAACCCTGAAACAGGCGCTGCCTTCCGGTCTGCAATTCTCGAGGTCGGGGGTTCAGTTGATGCCATGACCGCGTTCGTCACGTTCCGAGGCCGTGAGCCGAGCATTGAGCCACTGCTGCGACACAGCGGCATCGCAGCTTGAGCATGCAGTAGCGGCCAGAAGCGAAGACTATTCTTCGCTACCGAGCCACTTGTAAGCAACACCTGCAAGCGCGGCACCCACTATGGGGGCTACCCAGAACAGCCACAGCTGTGAAACAGCCCAGCCGCCTTCGAACAAGGCAACGCCAGTACTGCGAGCCGGATTCACCGACGTATTGGTAACAGGAATACTGATCAGGTGAATCAATGTCAAACCCAGGCCAATTGCGATGGGCGCAAAACCTGCAGGGGCGCGCTTGTCGGTAGCACCCAAAATGATGATGAGGAACATAAACGTCATCACCACTTCTGTAACCAACGCCGCTACCAGGCTATAGCCGCCCGGAGAGTGTTCACCGTAACCATTTGAGGCAAAGCCTGCAGTTTCGAAGCCAGCTTGCCCGCTGGCAATAACATACAATATGGCCGCGCCGGCGATGCCACCCAATACCTGGGCCACGATATACGGCAAGAGCTCGGAGGCGCTGAATCGCCCACCCACGAAGAGACCTACTGAAACGGCTGGATTGAGATGGCATCCCGATATGTGACCGATCGCATAAGCCATCGTCAATACCGTCAGGCCAAATGCCATGGATACGCCGACAAACCCGATACCGAGTTCCGGAAAGCCTGCAGCCAGTACCGCGCTGCCGCAGCCACCCAAGACAAGCCAGAACGTTCCGATGAACTCGGCGCCCAGTTTTTTGCTCATTGACATAGTGTTTTCTCCATTATTATTAGATGTTCCTACCGTGTTGCGAGAGACTCACCGCACACTGTTCAAACTGCGCTTAGCATAAGTAAAAACCTTGCACTGGGAAAGCATCTCAGGCAACCCACAGCGCGCAGCCCTTCTGCCCGGGGCCAGAGGCCACGCAAACTTCTACCTCGCGTAAATCATCGCCCCGGGATATCTCCAGCAGGCGACCCAGAAGATAATGGGAAAACTCTTCTACCGTGGCATTGGCTATCGGTAATATCAGCGTATCGGAGCACAGAAATCGCATCTCATCCTGGGCAAAGCGCACGAGATAATTCTCACCTTCCTGTTCTATCGATTGGTGGAGCGAGTCACCCGCAAGAATCATGTACTCGTCGAGCTCATCACACAGAACCTTGAGACGCGACTTATATACGTTGTAATCTGCCGAAAAGCCATTGTCGCCCATGGGCGCTACAAACCGGGCAGATACCGAGTAGTTATGACCGTGTAGCCGCTCACGCTCCTGCGCTGAAAATATTGTGTAGTGCGCAGCGGAGAACTTGTGGCTTTCCTTGTCGATCAGCAGCGTCGTCAATCGTTCCATGTAACAGATCCATCATAAACTGAGCTCTATTGTGTTGACTCGCCGCCGGTAGTGCAAGCTAGCTCCAGTCGCGATGTTCAATATGCGCGGGCACTTTTACTGTTTTACGCCGCTGCGCCTGCTCTCCAAGCCACTGAAACCATTCACCCCATGATGGCTGATCTTGCTCAAGACGCAGCTCCTCCTGCCAGCGGCCGAGCTTGCGGTTCATGACAGAGACAATACCGCCGGCCAGATCCATCACCAGATCCATGGGTGCAATACGTTTGAATACCAGCAGGCCCATAGTTTCGAACGAGGTAACGACGGTGATTGCGGCTTCTTCGTAAGCATGGCCGCGCTGGTGCAATTCAGCCCGGGAGATACCATCGGGCACTTGCTGTATCAAAGTGATGGCGTGGGCGAGGTCTCGGCTGTAGAAAGTCTGTGCCAGGTTGATCGCCACAACGTCTCGCTGCTGGATACGAAAATTGCGCAACTGAAACCAACCGACGATCAAGCCCGTAATAATACTGCCTGCACCAATGATTTCGGCCCACATCGCCGTTGTAGAGAGGGTAAAATCGGGCATTATGCCTCCACCTACATTGTTCTTTAAGTCAGTGTAGACCATTGCCAGTGTGCCGCGAGAGGCGGCTAGCGCCTTGGCGTGGGCGCAACAGTTAAGCAGGTCCACACCAGTACGCTATCATGCGGTCAGGAATATTGAATCGGTATCAACCAGAACAGGACATTCTCAATGAAGGCAGCAATCATTACAGGCGCCAGTGTCGGCATAGGATGCGCCGCCGCAGAGCGCTTTCTGCGCGAGGGATACCGCGTTTTCAATCTTTCGCGACGCGAATGCCCGGCCCAGGGTGTGGACAATATCGCGGTCGATCTCGCGGACGACGGCTCGATTGCCGCCGCCTGTGAAAACCTTGCGCAACACGTTGCCAGCGCCACTACCGTCGCTCTTATCCATAATGCAGCGCAGATGCGAAAAGATAGCACTGGCGACTGTGCAAGTAATGACTTGAGGGCAGTATTGGAGACGAACGTAGTCGCCATCAACAGCCTCAATCAGGCCTTGCTACCGGCGATGCCTCGCAATTCAAGTCTGCTGTACGTGGGCAGCACACTGTCGGAAAAAGCCGTCCCCGGTTCGTTCAGCTATGTAGTCTCAAAACACGCCCAACTTGGCATCATGCGCGCCACCTGCCAGGACCTCATGGGAAGCGGCGTTCACACAGCTCTGATCTGTCCAGGCTTTACCGATACCGAAATGCTACGCACACACCTGGGCAATGACAGCGACGTGATTCAGTCTATCGGTGCAATGAACAGTTTTGGCAGGTTGATCGATCCCGATGAAATTGCTGAGCTGCTATTCTGGGCGCACGAAAATCCGGTGATCAATGGCGCTGTACTACACGCCAACCTCGGCCAGAAGGAGGCCTGATTCATGGCATCATTCGAAGTGGTCTGGGAGCGCCGAGAGCGGGTTTTCCTGATATTGGCGGGCACATTCCTGTGCGCCATGACACTGCTGAATGTGATCGGTATCACGCGCTTTGTTCAGCTTGGTCCCATGGCACTGGCTGTGGGGGTGCTGCCCTACCCCCTGACATTTTTATGCACCGACCTGATCTGTGAACTCTACGGCAAGGCACGAGCCAACTTTTTGGTCAGTGTGGGCCTGGGGCTGAACTTCCTGATTCTGTTCGTGCTGTTTCTGGGCAACGCAATCCCTTCAGTACCCGTGGACAACATGCCACCCTGGCAGATATTGCAACTGGCCGCGCCGGTCGCATTGCCTAATGGCGACATCGTGGAAAACAGCGTGGGACTGTACCAGTTGATCTACGCTACAACTTCCGGGGCCGTATTCGCCAGCATGCTGGCCTATATTGCCGCGCAGTACTGTGACGTACAGCTTTTTCACTTCTGGAAAAGGGTTACCAAAGGTAAATACCTGTGGGTTCGCAACAACTTTAGTACGCTGATGAGTCAGATGGTTGATTCCGTCATGGTGATCACGGTGACCTTCGGGGCTGCGTTCATGCGCGGCGATATGGCGTTCAACACACTACTGATACTCATTGGCAGCAACTACCTGTTCAAAGCTACGGTTGCGCTGCTCGATACAGGGCCCTTCTACCTGGCGGTACACTATCTCAGGCGCTACCTGCAGCTTGAGCCAAACGACATCGCCGTGCCGGGCGGCACTAAGGAAAGCACCCTCTAGCCAACTGCTCGCAGCGGGGCAGCCAGGTTGCCAGCCGCAGTCAGGTATTCTTCGGCGAGCTGCTCTGCGATCCGCTGCGTCTGTGTATGGCATTCATCGGCACGTTTAAGCACCTCCGCCAGCGTGGTCTCGATGCGCTGAATGTGCTCGTACTTAACCGCGTTGCTTGAACCAATGCGCTGGTGATGTACGTCGATGATTCCACCAGCGTTGATCAAAAAATCAGGACAGTAGAGAATGCCGCGCTCTTGCAGGGCGTGACCATCCTCATCGGTGGCCAGCTGATTATTGGCAGCACCGGCAACGATACCGGAGCGCAGCGTAGCGATTGTTTCGCTGTTCAATACGGCACCCATCGCACAGGGCGCAAACACATCTGCCTGCGCCGACACGATATCCTGCGTTGACACGACTTCCACCCCCAGATCGGTTACGGCGCGATCCAGATTCTCCTGATTCACATCCGCACCCAACACCCGCGCGCCATCAGCCTTCAGGTGCCTGGCCAGGTAGTAGCCGACATGTCCAAGCCCCTGAACAGCAACCGTGACGCCCTGTAACGAGTCAACACCGAGTCGATGTTTAACGGCAGCACGAATCGCAAGATAGACACCCAGTGCTGTGCTGGGCGAGGGATCACCCCCGTGCTCGTTGTCTTCAAGTCCGCTGACAAAAGACGTCCGCTCAGACATTGTATGCATATCCTCTACGCAGGTGCCTGAATCCTCTGCAGCCACGTAGCGACCGTTCTGCGACTCCACGAAATCGGCCATTGCCAACATCATTTCGCGGTTCTTCTGCGTATGAGGGTCGCCGATAATCACTGATTTACCGCCGCCCAGTGGCAAGCCCGCCAGCGCAGACTTGTAAGTCATTCCGCGAGAAAGTCGAAGCACATCGTGCAATGCCTCCTCGTCGCTGGCATAAGGGTACATACGGCAGCCACCCACACCAGGACCCAACACCGTGTTGTGCACCGCAATGATCGCCCTCAAACCGGTGCGGGCATCGGTATGAAACGACACCAGTTCATGCTGATCATAGGCCGGGGCTGAAAATACACTCATGACAGTTCCTTGCTTTTTATTAGGTACGGGCGCAATTCAAGCCGCCTCGACAATTTTCACGGCTGATGTATCGATCTCGCCGCTGAATATGCGCATCAGCTCAGACTGACGCAGAGCGAGCAGTTCGCGATTGCGATCTTTAACGTGGCCATAGCCACGTAACTTGCGAGGTATCTGTGCGAGCTCCAGCGCAGGTTCGTAGTTACTCTCATCCAGGCCTGCGCTGAGCTGATCCAGCAACTCGATATAGTCGGCGATATCCTGACGCTCCTGCCTGCGCTCTTGCGTGTAACCAAACAGGTCGAGGCGAGTACCACGCAAAAACTTGAAAGGTGCAAGCAATGTGAACGCCTGCATTATCCAGGGGCCAAATTCGCGTTTGAGCAGGTGCCCTGTCTCAGGGTCACGCTTGCTGAACATCGGCGGTGCAAGATTGAAGCGTAGCTCGAAGTCGCCCTCAAACTTCTCCTGCAGCTGTTGCTTGAATTCACCGTTGCTGTACAAGCGAGCCACTTCATATTCATCCTTGTACGCCATCAACTTGTACAAGTTACGTGCTACAGCCATGGTGATCGAATCCGCTGCTTGCGCGCGTGGATCAGTGGCTCGTATCCGCTGGACAACCTCAACATAACGCTGCGCATAAGCAGCATCCTGATAGTCAGTCAGCCGCTGCACGCGATCGGCAATCGTCTCTTCAAGATCCAGTGCACGCGGCGCGGCATCTGCCTCCCCTGACTCACCCACCACCTGCATAACTTTCTCCGGCTGGTCAGCACAGCGGCGGCCCCACAGAAACGCCTGCTTATTGAAATCAGTCGCCACACCATTGAGATCGATCGCCTGCTCCAATGCCTGGGCGGAAACAGGCACCAGTCCACGCTGCCAGGCGAAGCCAAGCAGAAAGAGATTGCTGGCGATGGAATCACCGAGCAGACGCGTGGCAATGCGCGTGGCATCGATAAAGTGACAGTCCTCCTCGCCCACTTCATTGATGACCTTGTCCTGCATCGCTCGCGTGGGGAACTTGGCATCGGGATCAAGCACGAATGCCGACGTGGGCACCTCGGCGCTGTTAACAACGGTGTGTGTACGTCCGCGCGCCGCTTTACCCATTGCTTCGTAGGTAGAGGTTACAACCAGATCGCAGCCCAGCAACAGGTCTGCTTCTCCTGCAGGAATACGTACTGCCTGAATGCCTTCCTGAGTCTGGCTGACGCGCACATGACTCACGACGGCGCCGAACTTCTGTGCCAGGCCTGTCTGGTTTAGCGTTGCGCAGCCCTTGCCTTCAATGTGTGCTGCCATCGCCACCAGTGCAGTGATGGTCAATACGCCGGTGCCTCCGACCCCAGTCACCACCGTGTTCCAGGGGCGATCCAGGTCAGGCAATGTGGGTTCAGGCAGAGGGTCGAACAGGATCGTTTGATCAGCCTTCCCTGCGCTAGGCTTACGCAAGCTGCCGCCCAGCACCGTAACGAAGCTTGGGCAGAACCCTTTGGCACAGCTGTAATCTTTGTTGCAGGCGCTTTGATCAATCTCACGCTTGCGACCCAGCTCGGTTGCCTTGGGCAGCACTGACAGACAGTTGGATTTGACGCTGCAGTCACCGCAGCCTTCACACACGGCATCGTTAATGAACAGGCGCTTGGCCGGGTCGACCAATGTGCCTTTCTTGCGACGACGACGCTTCTCTGCGGCGCAGGTCTGTTGATAAACAATTACGGACGTACCCTTGAACTCTCTCAGCTCTTTCTGCAGGGTATCCATCTCATCACGATGATGCAGGGTGTAGCCGGGGATGGAACGAAAATCACCGCGCCAGTTCTCGGGCTCGTCACTGACCAGCGCGATACGTCGCACGCCTTCGCCACGCAGCTGGTAGATCAGGTCTTCAACGCTCAGGCTGCCGTCGATAGGCTGGCCGCCGGTCATGGCTACCGCGTCGTTGTACAGAATCTTATAGGTGATATTCACACCGGAAGACACCGCTGCGCGAATCGCCAAAATACCCGAGTGGAAATAGGTGCCATCACCAAGGTTCTGGAAAACGTGCGGTGTTTGCGTAAACGGGGCCTGCCCAATCCAGGTAGCGCCCTCGCCTCCCATCTGGGTAAAGGTATGCGTCTCGCGATCCGGCATCCAGGTAGCCATGTAATGGCAGCCAATACCGCCCAGAGCATGGCTACCCTCAGGTACTTTGGTAGAGGTATTGTGCGGACAACCGGAGCAGAAATGCGGCACTCGCTCAATTGTATCGCGCGGCAATGCCAGCGAGCGTTCTTTCTCTTCAATCCAGCGTACGCGCTGATCCATAGTCTCTGACTGATAAAAGCGCTTGATGCGGCTGGCAATCGCCAGAGCCACCATGGCTGGCGTGAGCTCGGAGAGGTTGGGCAACAGATCGGCACCGTGTTCATCAAACTCGCCGATTACCCGCGGACGCGCGGCCACAGGGTTGTTGTACAACTGCCCGGTCAGCTGATCCTCAATGATAGAGCGCTTCTCCTCCACCACGAGAATCTCCTCGAGCCCCTCGGCAAACTGATGCGTAGTTCGCGGTTCCAGTGGCCAGCTCATGCCTATCTTGTACACACGAAGGCCCAGCTCAGCCGCAACCGCGTCAGTGATACCCATATCTTCCAGGGCCTGCATCACATCCAGATACGCCTTGCCCGTTGTCGCAATCCCAAAACGCGCATTGGGACTGTCGACAACAATTCGATTGAGATTGTTCACCCGCGCAAACTCACGCGCGGCGTAGATCTTGTATTTGTTGAGACGAAGCTCCTGCTCCAGTGGCTTGTCGGGCCAGCGGCCATGCACGCCATCTACGGGCAGCTCAAAGTCTTCGGGAATAACAATTTGAATACGGTTGGGGTCGATATCGGCAGAGATAGCCGAATCCATGTTTTCCGTGATTGCTTTCAGCGAAACCCAACAGCCGCTGTATCGCGAAAGCTCCCAGCCAAAAATACCCAGATCGAGTACTTCCTGCACATTGGAGGGGCTCAACACCGGCACTGACGCGCCGATGAACATATGCTCCGATTGATGCGGCAGCGTTGAGGACTTACACGCGTGGTCATCACCGGCAACGGCCAGCACACCACCGTAGCGCGAGGTGCCGAAGGCATTGGCATGCTTGATCACGTCCATGCTGCGATCAACACCCGGACCTTTGCCGTACCACATGCCGAACACGCCATCGTATTTGGCACCTTCAAACAGATTGGTTTGCTGACTGCCCCACACTGCAGTTGCCGCCAGGTCTTCGTTGACGCCGGGCTGAAAATGAACGTTATGCTTTTCCAGCCATGGCTTGGCTTTCCACATGGCCTGATCAACCCCTCCCACGGGAGAGCCGCGATAGCCGGAAATAAACGCTGCTGTATTCAAACCGCGCTGCTGGTCCCGTTGATGCTGCAGCATGGGCAACCGCACCAAGGCCTCGATACCGGTCATGTAGGCACGCGTGGCATCCAGCGCGTATTTATCGTCAAGGGATACCTTGCGAATCGTCTTCGAGTGATCTTTGCCCATGCGCCTGCCCACCAGTTTCAGATTTTACAAATTTTGCCCCAATTTGAGCGACAGAACTATGTCATTTAGCCACTGTGCATGGCAGAATTCGCATAATCAATTCGATAATTATTAGTATTGGGTCTAATTATGTCTCACACGATTACCGCGCAGGATGTTGAGATTATGAAGCTGCTACAGTCGGATGCGACGCTCAGCAGCGCAGCCATTGCCGAGCGTGTCAACCTGTCGCAATCACCTTGCTGGCGCCGTATCAACCGGCTGGAAGAGGACGGCCTGATTCGCCGCCGCGTTGCACTGCTGGATCGCGACGCGCTGGGCATGGACGTGGTTGTTTTTGCGACCATTAACCTGACATCCACAGGCCGCCAGAACCTACTGGAGTTTGAGCGCGACATTGTGGAACATCAGGAAGTGATGGAGTGCTACACCATGACCGGCATCTGGGACTATATGCTGAAAATTGTCACCCGCGACATTCGTCACTATGAGGAATTCGTGCGCAACACACTGACCGCCAGCCCCTCGATTCGGGAGTTACACTCACACATGGCGGTGACTGAAATCAAAAACTCCACTGAGCTACCGCTGGACACCCAGCTATAAGGCGAACAGACATCTCCATGCAGCTTGAATCAAAATTGCCTCGGGTTGGCACCACTATATTCACCCGCATGTCGGCGCTGGCCACCAGTGAAAGCGCCATAAATCTGTCGCAGGGCTATCCCGATTTTGATGCCCCTGGCGCTTTGATCGAAGCCTTGGGTCGACATGCCGCGCAAGGACACAACCAGTACGCGCCGATGGCGGGAGTGCCAGCACTACGCGAACAAATCAGCGCCCAACTCCAACGCTACCGTGGTGTTACCTGCGATCCGGACACCGAAATCACGGTTGTGCCTGGCGCTACCGAGGGCATCTTCTGCGCGATCACTGCCTGTATACGCCCGGGTGATGAGGTCATCGTGTTCGATCCCGTGTACGACAGCTACGAACCAGCAATTGAACTGGCTGGCGGCACGGCGGTTCACGTGCCTCTGACAGCACATGATTTCGCCATCGATTGGCAACAGGTACGCGCAGCAATCACGCCACGTACTCGTATGATCATGATTAACACCCCCCACAATCCCTGCGGCAGTGTGCTGTCCCGCCAGGACATGCTGGAACTACAGGACATCGCCGAACACCACGACCTGCTGGTGAACAGTGACGAGGTGTACGAGCATCTCGTCTTCGATGGGCTGGAGCATCTGAGCGTGTTGCAGTTTGAAAGCCTGCGCCAACGCAGTTTTGCGCACTTTTCATTCGGCAAAACGTTCAGTGTGACCGGCTGGAAAACGGGCTACTGCGTAGCGCCGGCGCGGCTGAGCGAGGAACTGCGCAAGGTACATCAATACGTTGCTTTTGTGTCAGTAACACCCGTGCAACTCGCGCTTGCCGACTTCATGCGCGAGCAGCCCGACTACGCCGGCGAGCTGGGCGCGTTCTATCAGAACAAGCGCAATCTGTTTCTGGGCGCACTGAAAGATTCACGATTTACTTTTTCACCCAGCCAGGGCAGCTATTTTCAACTGTTGAACTACAGTGCAATAACAACCGAACTGGACACGCTTGTGAGCGAGCGGTGGACAAGGGAGAACAAGATCGCATCCATACCGATCTCGGTTTTCTACGCGGAGCCACCACAGCAGAGCGTACTGCGTTTTTGTTTTGCCAAGAGCGACAGCGTGTTGCTACAAGCCGCGGAGATACTATGCAGGATCTAACCGTTTGCCTGGTGCAGTGCACCCTGGCCTGGGAGCAACCAGAGCGAAACCGACAACACATAGAACAGCTTATTGACACCATTAACGGCAACGCGAAAGACTGCACAGAAGGCCGTGTGGACTTGATTGTGTTGCCGGAAATGTTCAACACCGGCTTTTCCATGAGCGGTCAAGCGATTGCAGAGACAGCCGATGGACCCACGCTCAAGTGGCTACAGGAGCAAGCCAGGAAATTCGACTGCGCGATTGCAGGCAGCATTGCATTTCGCGAGCAAGAGCACATCACCAACAGGCTATTGTTCGTAACGCCGGAATCCACTGCGCACTACGACAAGCGGCATCTGTTTAGAATGGCTGGAGAACACGAGGTATACCACCCGGGTTCAGACCCGCAAGTGGTAACGTGGCGCGAATGGCGCATCAACTTGCAGGTTTGTTATGACCTGCGCTTCCCAGTTTATTCACGTAATCGCGAGCACTACGACCTGATGCTCTACGTGGCCAACTGGCCGGAAAAGCGCGTCCAGCACTGGCGCGCACTATTGATCGCGCGAGCCATCGAAAACCAGGCCTGTGTTGTCGGCGTAAACCGGATAGGACGCGACGAGAACAACCACAACTACAGCGGTGACAGTTTGGCGATAAGCGCCGACGGTTCTTTGATGCTTGATCTGGCCGACAGTGAAACAGCTGCCATCACCACCTTTAGCGCAGAAGATCTTGAAGCCTATCGCAGGCGCTTCCCCTTCCATCTCGACGCAGATAACTACTCGCTGGCATCAGATTGAGCGAGCCTCTCGCGACGATAAGTATCAGCCTGCTGGCTTTTTACTCTCGCCCATAGTCATCATGACGCCGCCCACGGCAAACAGCCAAAGGTGGATAGACAAGGTCGAAACGAAAATATCTGCGGTCATACCGAATAGCTCAATGACTGGAGATGCCAGTATCGGCGCAACAAGAAAACCCAGCCAACCTAGCCAATTGGGTAAACCATCATTTCGCACAATCAAGATACAGGTAACGACCAACCACCCCACGGTGAAAAGAGAGACGCCCAGAATTTCGCCTATGGCCCCTCCCCATGAGTTTATCGCATACTGAATCAACTCAATTGTCGCGGCTGTCGCGTCTGAGCTGTCACTGTATTCCGAGGCCAAAAAAGTCGATGCTGTGAGCCAACGGATGATCCCAATCGCTCTGGCGAGGGCGGAAGCGCAAATCAAGCCTATAGCCATATTGCATAGAATACCTGTGGTTTTACGGGTCCCCAGGGCAACCCATACGATCAAAGGGCCAACAATAATCCACGCCATTGAGTAGGCTAAATAAATGCCATAGCCCAGACGTACATCACTTATGTTTTCCGCGATTAACGGCAGAGCTTGGGCTGGAGGGAAGTCAAGGCTATT
>CALINF010000004.1 GCA_938045215.1 uncultured Halieaceae bacterium
AGGATATCGATCTGGACGACCTGTTGGGACGTGAGCCCGTGCCCCCCCATCCTGAGTTGATCGAACGCTGTATCAACAACAAGGTTGTTCTGGTGACAGGTGCGGGCGGATCGATTGGGTCTGAGCTGTGTCGCCAGATACTGAGCTCTGGCCCGGCCGAGCTTCTCTTGCTCGATAATTCCGAATTTGCGCTATACAACATTGAGCGGGAGCTCAAAGCGATTCAGGTGGCATCCGGAACTCATACCAACGTTGTTGTGCTGCTCGGTTCAATCCAGGATCAGCGGCGGCTTGAGACAATTTATCGCACCTTTGGCGTGAATACTGTGTATCACGCAGCGGCCTATAAGCACGTGCCCATGGTGGAGTACAACGTAGCCGAAGGTGTAGCGAACAATGTCTTTGGTACCTGGCATGCAGCAGAGGCTGCACGCAAAGTCGGTGTAGAGACCTTTGTGCTGGTCAGTACCGACAAGGCGGTTCGCCCAACCAATGTGATGGGCGCCTCCAAACGTTTTGCTGAATTGATTTTGCAGGCATTGGCGCAGAAAGATTCAAATACCCGCTTCTGCATGGTGCGCTTTGGTAATGTGCTTGGTTCATCCGGCTCAGTTGTGCCTTTGTTTCGTGAGCAGATAGAGAGCGGGGGTCCGGTAACGATCACCCATCCTGAAGTGTCTCGCTATTTCATGAGCATTGAAGAGGCGGCCCAGTTGGTTCTGCAAGCCAGTGCCATGGGTACAGGCGGCGATGTTTTTGTTCTGGATATGGGTGAACCCGTACAGATTGTTGACCTGGCGCGTCGCATGATTCGCTTGGCAGGATATGAGATGGAGCACGATAGCCATCACAGTCATCCGGTGGAGATCCAGTACATTGGATTGCGCCCTGGAGAGAAGCTGCATGAGGAGCTGTTGTTGGGTACTGCTGTAACAGGTACCGGTCACCCGATGATAATGCGTGCTGAGGAAGAGTGCCTGAGCTTTGCACAGATGCATCGAGCGCTCACAGAGCTAATGCACTATTGCGACAATATTGATTGTATGGGCATTACTGAAGTACTCAGTCGCTCCGTTGCCGGATTTGGTGGCCATGAAGTACGTCATGACCATGTCTGGGTCAAACAGGGCAAAGCTGGCAAGCGCTCGTCTTCTCAGTTGGTTGATCTGCCTGCCAACAATGTACAGTCTCTTTTTCCAGAGCGCTCGCGCTTTGAGTAGCCGCGCTGGCCACTCTCCTGACACACATTTTTCCTTTTGATTCAGTAAAGGTTCATCATGACTGACTTTGATGTATTCAATGGTGATGCGGACGGACTGTGCGCCCTGACTCAGTTGCGCCTTGCGCAGCCGCGTGATGCGCAACTCATCACAGGCGTAAAACGCGATATTCAGTTGATGGATCGTGTCCACAGTGATGCGCAGTCCCGGGTGACTGTGCTGGATGTCTCTTTGGACAAGAATCGTCATGAACTGGAACGAGTGCTTGAAACCGGTGCCGATGTGTTTTACTGCGATCACCATTTTGCCGGTGAGATTCCGCAGTCGGATCGGCTGCAAACCCTGATCAATACGGCACCCGATGTATGTACGAGCCTGTTGATCAACACGCACCTGCAAGGTCAGTACCTCGCATGGGCGGTAGTGGGCACGTTTGGTGACAACCTGCGCGATAGCGCCCTGCGAATTGCGCGCCCTCTTGAGCTTGATGGCCACCAGCTCGAAAAGCTCGAAAATCTGGGTATTTATATAAACTACAATGGCTATGGTTCTGCGCTGGAGGACCTGCACTTCAAACCCGCAGAGTTGTTTCGTTTAATCAGCGCCTATGCCAGTCCACTGGCGTTCATCGATGACGGCGCCGAACATTTTGAACGTCTGGAGACCGGCTATCAGCAGGATATGAGCCTGGCTTCAGCTCTGTCGCCGCATTTTGTTGATGGTTCGGTGGCGGCGTACGTGATGCCCAATGCGCCGTGGGCGCGGCGCGTCAGTGGTGTTTACAGTAATGATCTTGCGAATTCAGATCCTGATCGAGCACATGCGGTGCTCACAGAAAAAGTGTCGGGAGATTATGTAGTAAGTGTCAGAGCGCCGCTGAATAACAAGACCGGTGCCGATGAGCTGTGCATGCAATTCGCAACCGGTGGCGGTCGCAAAGCGGCTGCTGGTATCAATGCTCTTCCAGCGGACCAGCTGACTACATTTGTTGATGCGTTTGCCGCGTTCTATCGTTAGGCTGAGATCTCTTTCAGGGCCTGCTCTAACGTCTCCAGTAATACGGTCACATCTCGTGATTCGGTCACCATCGTTGGTCTGAGTTTGATCACGTTGTGCAACGGGCCGTCGGTGCCAGTGAGTATCCCCAACGCGCGCAACCGGTTCACCAGATAGCTGGCCTCACCTGCGGCTGGCTCCAGCGTCTCAGGATTGCGAACCAGCTCTATTCCAAGAAAAAAACCACGGCCGCGTACATCACCGATGATCGGATACTGCTTCTGTAAACTGCGCAATCCGTCGGTCAACAACGCGCCATTTAATCTAGCGTTCTCCTGCAGGTGCTCCTCCTCTAATACATCCAATACCGCCAGTCCGGCAGCACACGCTACCGGGTTGCCCCCAAATGTACTGAAGAATTCCATACCGTTGTCGAAACGATCCGCTATCTCGCGGCGGGTAATAACTGCCCCCAATGGATAGCCGTTGGCAATGGGCTTGCCGAGCACGACGATATCCGGCACTACCGACTCACCCTCAAAACCCCAGAAGCAATCGCCCAGCCTGCCAAACCCCACCTGAACTTCATCGGCGATACACAGGCCGCCCGCTGCCCGAACATGTGAGTAGCATTCTGCCAGATAGCCCGCGGGAAACTGTATCTGACCACCTACGCTGGGTAGTGTTTCTGCGATGAACCCCGCAACGTTGCGTCCGGATGCCTGTGCATCGACAAGAACTTCATTGAGCATATTTGCATAGCAGGTACCCGCGTCGCGTTGCGCGCGGCGAAACCTGCCGCGATAGTCGTCGGCCATAGGTACTTCGTGAACCCAGTCGCTGGCACCCCGACCGCCAGGTCCATTGTATTTATAGGGGCTGAGCTCAACCAAAGCACTGGTATGTCCGTGATAGGACGCTTCCATTACCAGCATGTCCTTCCGGTCCGTATACGTCTGCGCTAGCCGAAGTGCGAGTTCGTTGGCTTCGCTGGCCGAATTGACAAAGAAGCAGGTATCTAGCTCATCGGGCAGTTTGGATGTAAGTCGCTGCGCGTAGCGAACGATATTGTCATGAAGGTATCGCGTATTGGTATTGAGCAGTGCGGTTTGCTGTGTAATGGCCTGTACCACGCGCGGGTGGCTGTGCCCCACGTGGGCGACATTGTTGTAAAGGTCAAGATAGGCTCTTGCGTGACTGTCATAGAGAAACTGCCGATAGCCGCGCACAATATGCAGTGGCGCCTTGTATGACAGGCTCAGGCTGGATCCCAGCAATCTTTGACGCTGCGACTGCAGGTGTACCGATTGGGATTGTCCGTCGAGTTCCTCGCAGGTACGGTCTTTCAGAATCCAGGCCGGGTTGGGGCAGAGTGCGCGCCAGAAAGTGCTATCTGAAGGCTTGGCCACACCCGGGAAGTCTTCATTCAGTGCCAACAGGTCGAGCATCAGCTGGATATGCAGGTGCGGCGTCCAACCTCCGTTCTCAAGGGGTTCGCCCACCCGGGCAAACGCCTCGCCGGTCCCTAGCGCTTGACCGGGCTTCAGTGAAGAGACACTGTCCCAGGCCAGATGCCCATAGAGTGAGTAAATGGGCGGGCAGTGATCTGGCTCATGGCGCAGTATCACCAGTGGGCCGTAGTCCAGCGCTCCAGTATTGTTGTGCACGCATTCCACGACAGCCTTCATTGGCGCATGTACGGGCGTACCTGGGGCGCAGAATATATCGACGCCCAGATGCTCGGTGCGTCGCTCTGCAGTAGGGTACGTACCGGCACCAAAAGCGGGGGTGTC
>CALINF010000005.1 GCA_938045215.1 uncultured Halieaceae bacterium
CCAGCATCAGCAGCAGATAGCTCGAAGCCATACCCATGATGTCATGCCAAGTGGCTGCCAAGCGTTCTGCAAATGTCACATCCAGCCCAAACGACTGCACGGTTGCCAGTATCGACTGGGTAAAAATGACACTGGCCAACAGGTAGGCAATCAAGACCGCTGGAAAGAAAGCTCTGAGTACGCGCACCATGGTGGTTCATCCCTGCTGTGAGTTGTGCCTATAATGACCGACAAAACCGCAAAGGAAAAGCCAATGAGAAATGGGTTCTTCAGGGCAGCAACCGGGCCTTTGACCGCACTTGCTATGGGCATGGCCTCGTGGACAGCGATAGCCGCCGATTACCAGCTGGTACCAGTGGCAAGCGAACTGGCAAATCCATGGTCTGTAGCACAGCTACCCGACAACAGTTTTCTGGTGACACTGCGCGCAGGCAAGTTGCTACACATTGACGGCGAGGGGAACTCGGTTGAGATAGCAGGCGTGCCCGAGACTTACTTCGCAGGCCAGGGCGGATTCTTTGACATCGTGCTGCACCCGGAATTTGAGAGCAACCGCTTCGTTTACCTGTCCTATGCCCATGGCACGCCCAAGGCAAATGGTACCGCTATCATCAGGGCGGTACTCACTGAAGATGCACTGGAACAGGCCGAGCAGATACTGCTGGTGGCTCCGCAAAAGGATACGCCACAGCACTACGGGGGTCGAATGCTGTTCCTTCCAGATGGCACCCTGCTGCTGTCTACCGGAGATGGCTTTGAATATCGCGAGGCCGCGCAGGACCAAACCAACGAATTGGGAAAAGTGCTGCGTATTAACGACGATGGCAGTGTTCCGACCGATAACCCATTCAAGGGCGTGGGCAGCGAACGCGTATGGACTTATGGTCATCGCAATCCGCAGGGTTTAGCTATTGATGACAAGACTGGCACCGTTTATCTGCATGAACACGGACCCAGGGGCGGTGACGAGATCAACATAATCGAACCCGCCAACAACTATGGCTGGCCAGCAATAAGCTATGGCGTGGACTATAGCGGTGCCTACGTCTCGCCGTTCACGGAAGCAGCTGGCATGAATCAGCCCCTGCTCTACTGGGTACCCAGCATCGCACCCTCAGGCATGGCGCTATACCAGGGGCAACACTTCCCGCAGTGGCAAGGTGATCTCTTCGTGGGAGCGCTGGTTGACATGGAGGTCAGGCGCGTTGATTTGGAAAATGGCCAGGTGATAGGCCAGGAATCACTGTTTACAGAGCTTGAAGCGCGCATACGTGACGTGCGCATGGGCTCCGACGGCTACCTATACGTCTTGACTGACGGAAAGGGACAGCTGATTCGGGTGGTACCGCAGTAAGTTGCAGCGCTGAGATGTATCTCAACAGGCGCAGGCAGCGCTGGCGTCAACCAAACGGTTAACGCCAGTTGGCCCACGGGATTAACCCACTAAACTAACGTCTCGCGGCTGCCTTTTTCTTCGGTGCTGCTTTCTTCTTCGGTGCTGCCTTCTTCTTGGCTACCGCCTTGCGCTTGGGCGCAGCTTTCTTCTTGGCTACCACCTTCTTTTTGGCCGCAGCCTTCTTTTTCGCAGGCGCTTTCTTCTTGGCGGCCTTCTTACTCTTTTGCTTGGCCTGTCGCGCAGCAGCTTTCTCAACCATCGCGGCGGCTCGTTCAGCCGCTTTAGCCTTACGCTCTTCCAATACGGCATCCGCGCGCATCGGCATCAGCTTGTCTGCATAATCGTATGCGGCCTTGGCGATGTTTGACACAGCGTCACCGAGTTCCTGCACCTGCTTGAGGAGGGCATCTACCTTTTTCTTGTTGCCTGTCGTCGCTTTCTTGCTCAGTGCGGTACGAGCCTTTTTCAATCGCGCATTGGCTGTACTGTGTTTTTTTCGAGCCGCCGCCAGATCGCGTTTGGCCCTGCTGTGCGCTTTCTCGGTTTCTGCGAGCAGACGCTTACGCAATTTCTCAACTTCTCGATTTGCACGTTCAGCCAATTTGGTGGCCTGTGCCAGTTCTTTCTCTAACATAATTCACCTACTCTCTAGACAGTTTGATTACCGCCAACTCAGTGTAGGCTGAATTTTTGAGGTTGTAACGACTATTTTTTGATCAGTATCATGAGACGCGCACGTAACTGGATTGAGGTAGACTCTTTGAGCAGAGAATGACACGACGGTAGAAATGTATGGCCGAGGCTAAATCATCCGGTAAACTGCGCGCACCCAAAGTCGTGCGTAAGAAGCTGCGCTCCCTGGCGATAGCGCGTGTTCGACAAGACATCATCCACGCAGGTCGTCAGGAGTCTGACTATTCGTCAGAAGATCTGGAGTATCTTGTCGCTGAGAAAGAGAAGGAAATCTGGTCGGGGCTAGGCTGGAAGGGTTTCGGGATTGCCGCGCTGTTGCTGGGTATCAACATAGGCATCTGAACATGTCCCTTTTCCGCATGATTAAATACTCCTCGATTTTGTTTTTCCTCGGAAAATACAAGAGCAAGTTGTTCCGGGTAATCGCCGTATTGTTGTTTGCACTTGTCACATCCCTGCTCTATCAGGATCTGGCCAACTATCTTGCTCAGCAACATCCCGACACCTTGATTTATGCGCTGATCGGTAAAATTGTTATTGTCTACGGTTCGCTGCTGTTCGTATTGTGGCAATTCAAACCAGCGCCCGACGCTCGCAGCCCGTCCCGGCAAGCACTCTCCATCAACGAAGCCGCCAATGAAAATGGGCAGCCCGGCGCAGCAGCGCCTGAAGACAGACTGTCAAAGCTCGAAGATCTGGACACGCATCAACGACTGCGTACACGCTACGAACAACTATTAGAACAAGAGAAAAAGAGCTGAAAACTAGCCTGACACAAATTGCGGGCTATAATGGAACGACAAGAACTTCAGACAGACAGGGACATCCCATGGAATACAACGCAGACGAACACAGCATCGAGTGCCCAAAGTGTGGGCATGGCATGACCGAGATAACTTATGGTGAGGTCACCATAGATCGTTGCACCAATTGCTCAGGCCTGTGGTTTGATACTGGCGAAGCAGAAGCATTAAAGAGCAAGTGGATGGGTGATGCCCTCGACATGGGCAGCCCCGACGAGGGCAAGAAGTGGGATGCCGTCGACGATATCGCATGCCCTCGTTGCGGGAAGGATATGACCAAGACGTCAGACCCGACCCAGAGCCACATCTGGTATGAGACGTGTGATGAGCATGGCATGTTCATGGACGCTGGAGAGTTTACCGATTTCAAACACGAGACACTGGCCGACTGGTTCAGAGGCCTGATAAAGGGTTCACGCTAGCGTCGCCAACGACTGTACTTGCGCCGGGGCCACTATGGGGCCCCGCTCTGCTTCCACCTTCAGATCCACGTCTTACGTCGGGCTACTGCTGACAGCCGGGGCACCAATACAGGCGCCGACTATTCATCTGCTCCCGCTGCACAAGGTCACCACAGCTGTAACAAGGTATTCCCGCGCGGCCGAATACCCAGAATCGCAACTCCTCATAAGATAGCCCTTGATGCCGCAACTGGCTCGCCAGCCTGGCTGTCACGGTAATGCCACCTGAGCGATAGCTGCGCCCGGCTATTGCCAGTGTCGCCCGCGCCAGTCTCCCGCGCTCAGCAAGGGAAAGCTCCCCGGCGATCCGCTGCGGTGCAAGCTGAGCCACAAACAGTATCTCGCTGCGCAGGTAGTTGCCCGATCCCGCCAGAAACGACTGATCGAGGTATAGAGCACTCAGCGTTCTCCCGCGAAATCGATCTTCGCGCAGCCTCGCGGCCAGCATGCGCCAGTCAAGGGACGGGGCCAGAATATCAGGGCCCAATTTGGCAAGAAACGGATGTTGCGCCACCTCCCGTGTGAGCCAAACACTGATATCCGAAGCACTGTAGAGCAGAGCGCTGTCTTGATCTGTGGACAGCTCCAGACGCAGGGAGCGACGGGTTGGGGGCCATTCATCACGTGGGCATACCTGCCAGACACCATAGAGCTGATTGTGAGAATAGATCGTCCAGCCATTGTCAAAGTGGGTAAGCATCGCTTTGCCGCGAGTCTCCACATCAACCACTGTCGCATTGTGGAACTTGCGCGCATGATGTCTCAACCTGGGCAGCCCAAATCGAGCCTTCTCGATACGCTCTCCCACGAGCACATCGGCGACTACATCTGCGGCTCGACGTATTTCAGGTCCTTCAGGCATAGTGAATCGCTTTCACCTCGTTCGTCTTATATCAAACACATGTACGTTTACCGACCCACAGCAGATCGACTGAGTCATCTTAATGACCCTCGCCGCGATTAAGGAGTGACGCTTTACAGTGAGCATCGCTCAAGCCAGACTGCACAGATGCCTGAATACCTCCCCCGATGATCACGCTCAAGACACGCGCACTGTATGGCGCTGGCGGTGCCGTATACGCGACCAAAGAAGCCGCGTTCACGATGTTCATACTGATGTTCTATACCCAGGTTCTGGGTCTGGATGGCAGTATCACTGGTCTGATCATCTCGTTAAGCCTGATCTGGGATGCGGTTTCCGATCCGCTGGTAGGTGCTTTGTCAGACCGGTCACGTTCTAAATACGGACGACGACACCCCTTTCTCTATGCCAGCATTGTCCCCCTGGGTTTGGGATTTTACGGACTGTTCTCTCCGCCGGAGTCGTTCATCGGCAGCAATATACTACTGGGTGGATGGCTGCTGTTCTGGTCGCTTTGGATACGCACATTTATAACCACCTTTGCCGTGCCACATCTCGCATTATCAGCCGAGATTACCAGTGACTATCATCAGCGCAGCCAGGTGCTGGGAGCCCGGCTCGCGTTTATGTTTCTCTTCACCGTAGGACTGCCTGCAGCCGGGCTACTCTACATCTTCGCCGAAACGGGCGGAGTGGATGGCCGCTTCGAACTGGGCAATTATCCGATCTATGGCGGCTTGTCCTGCCTCGTGATATGGGTGATGGGCACAGCCTCCACGGTGGGCACACGCCGCTATGCAATTGCTCCACAGATCGCATCTGAAACCCTGCCACAGCGCGTCACCCTTCTCTCGCTGGTACACGACTTGCTGCTGACCTTCAAGAATCGCAATTTTCGCCTGATTCTGGGGTATGAAATCGCTGCCATGATCTCTTATGGTGCGATCGCAACGCTTAATATGCTGGTGTGGACGTATTACTGGGAATTCAGTGCCACGGAAGTCTCCATGATCCTTGCGATACCGAGCTTACTGGCAGTCGGCCTGGTCATGATGACACTCGGGCCGCTCACCCGCAGGTTCCAGAAGAATCGTCTACTGCAACTGTCAATCCTTGGGCTCATTCTCAACTGCCTGTGGTTATATCCCCTAAGATTTATGGATTGGCTACCTCCCAACGGCACGCTCACCATCTTTATTCTCAATTTCCTGTTTATGATGATTTTCATGTACCTGTTCCTGCTGCGCGCCATCAACACCCAGTCCATCATTGCAGACATAACCGACGAGCATGAACTCGATCATGGCACTCGCCAGGAGGGCGGCTTCTTCGCCACCACCAATTTTACCGCCAAGCTGGCGTCTGTGTTCGGCCCGGTGTACGGGGGCATAGCACTGGATTTCATCAACCTCCAGGCGGGCGCCCTACCGGGAGAGGTGCCTCAAGCCACCCTGGACGGGTTAGCCTACGCGATGGGTTTAGGCGCTCTGCCGGCGCTCTTTGTTGCCTATTACTTCGTTATACACATCAAGGTCGGACAAAAGGACGTTGAGCATATCCAGGCGCGCATCAAGGAGCGCCGCGCCAACACACAGTAGCGCTCGGCTTGCCGCTCTGCCAACGCTGGTTCACAATGCTGCTCTTTGCAAGGGTCCTCCTGAATCCATGAACGAAACCACAGCCGACATTCGGATCGCCGCCGCGCAGCCACTCACTACGCCCTGGATTCTTGCGCAGGAGCTCCCTGTTTCTGGGCAGCAACTGGCAGCAGTAGCCAAAGCCAGACGCACTATCGAAGCTATCCTGGCCGGGGAAGATCCCCGCGTTCTTGCCATAGTAGGCCCGTGTTCGGTGCATGACCCTGCCGCGCTACTGGAATTTGCCGCTAAGTTACAGGCGCATACGGCTGACCTTGGCGACGCGATTTTTCCAGTGCTACGCGTGTACTTCGAGAAGCCGCGAACGGTGGTTGGCTGGAAGGGTTTAATCAATGACCCACAATTGGATGGTAGCTTCCAGATTAACCGCGGGCTGCACTGCGCGCGCAAGGTTCTGCTGGATGTTGCCGAGCTCGGTCTTCCCGTGGCAACCGAGTTTCTGGACACCACCTTTGGTCAGTATTATGCAGACCTCGTGAGCTTCGGCGCCATTGGTGCTCGCACGGTCGAGAGTCAAATTCACCGGGAACTGGCATCGGGACTGTCGATGCCAGTCGGTTTCAAAAATGGCACCAACGGAGATATCGGCGTAGCCATCGATGCAATTCGCTCGGCCAGCTACAGCCATTGGTTTCCATCCCTGACGCGAGAGGGAACACCAGCAATTCTGCAATCAACAGGCAATCCCCACTCCTATCTAATCCTGCGCGGCGGGTCCCAGACCGGTCCCAACTACTCTGCGGAGTCCGTGCAAAATGCCGCAGTAGCGCTCGCAGCTCATGACCTCCCCGCCTCGGTGATCGTGGACTGTAGTCATGGCAATAGTGAGAAAGACCCTGCCAGGCAGGCGATCGTGGTATCCGACCTGTGCGACCAGATCGAATCGGGGCAGCGGGCAATCCGCGGCATTATGTTGGAGAGTCATCTGTTGGAAGGGAATCAACCGCTGGGTGATGGCACAGGGTTGACCTATGGTCAGAGCGTGACCGATGCCTGCCTTGGCTTTGAAGACACGATACCGCTACTGCACATGCTCGCAGCAGCGGTTCGCAAAGGCGCCTGACAAGCTACCAGGTGTAGCCAACACGGAAGCTGTAGGTCTGATCCAGGTCATCAACATTGTCTACAGCGCCTGAATCGTATTCCAGCATAATTTCGGCCGCGGCCTCAAAGTTAAACAACAAGGGAAATGCCAAGCCGAATGTCGTATTGAGGATCAGATCAGACGTTTCTTCCAGGTTCCAAATACCGACGTGGTCCAGATAGAGCCGTGAGTCGCCGCCAAGGTAGTTACTACCCATCTTAACGTTCCAGTTGGCACCAGGATATTGCTGGTCTTCAGCCACGATGAAGTCTTCGTCAACGTAGGCCAGGCCAGCCTCAGCCTCCAGATTGAACACCGGCTCCTCATAGAACTTGCGCCCCAGATAAGGGCCCGCATACCACCGCAGGTTCAGGTCGGCAAATTCGTCTTCCTCGGCAGCGAGATTCACGCCCCAATACATCGGACCATCCAGGAAGCGATCATACTTGCCAATAACGGACCAGTTGTCGGAATTTTTCTGGCCATTGGCTTCGTCAACCTCGCCACTTCCTTTGAGAGTGAAACGATCTTTGAGCCCCAGCCATTTGGTATCGAGCTTATAATCCACTTCATCGGTATCGGAATTGCCGCGTTCCATTTTCCAGGCGACATTGGCCAGGCCAGTCCAGCGATAACCCTCACCCAACTCCCATGGTGCAGGATCGGTGGCCTTAAGATCTGACAGTGTATAGGTCGTGCCAGGCACCGTTCCCGACACCACCAGCTGCTCTTCTTCCACAACTATTGGTTGCTCTGCGAGCACTTCGCCATCGGCCATCTGCATGATCACTGGCGTGTTGGATTCAAGCGACACAATCTGCTCCTGCGCAATGTTAAGCGCACCGGCAAAGTCAGTCTCGATTACAACGACGCCATCTCTGGCAGAGGTCACGGTGCCAACGATCGTGGAGCCATTCTTGAGCACGATACGGTCGGCGGGTGATGGCGTCTCGGATTCCTGCGCGTGTGCTGGCAGCGCCAGCAATACTGTGACTGTCAGAGCCACCAGATGAACGAATGAAGCATGCATGGGGATACGCCTTTAAAGGGCCAGTTCTGGCTTGCTATTGAATGGAAAAACCAATGTTTCAGAAACGCGCAGGATTCTACCCGATTTTGATCTGCAAATGCAGGCTATCCGTGGGTGAAAGATTCACAACTGCCGGGCACGCCTCACAACATCGCGAAACAGCGCTGCGTCCCCCTGATCTACAGACTCCGGTGTCAGCCCCAGCCGCACCACAACCAGTTCATCCTCAGGAAATATGGCGACATGCTGCCCGTTGAAGCCGGAGGCACGAAACATTGTGGCCGGCGAGTCGGGATAAGCCACACCATCGACATTCAGCCAGAAACCCCGGCCATACTCACCTCGAACCGAAGAGGCTCGTGGCCGCACCGCCTCACGCTGCCAGCCATCGGGTAAACGCCGACTACGGCCATGGTACTCATCCAGCCAGAACTGCCCTACACGCAACCAGTCACGACCGGTCATGTAGGTAAAACTGCTACCTACCGGCACGCCACTGATATCACCCTCAGAGGTCATCGCTGCAAGTCCCAGCGGACCGGCAAATTCACGCTCTATCCAGGTCGAGTAGGCCTCCCCCTGCAACGACAGTAGCCAGAGATATGCCACCAGATTGGTGTCGCCACTCGAGTAATGAAAATACTCACCGGGCGAGTAAGCCAACCCACTGCGCAACGGCGAATGCCACATAGGGTCGAGCCCAAACAGCATGGCGGTCACATCATCGCCCGGCTGGTAGAGCTCGGAAAATTCGAAACCGCTCTCCATGTGCAGGAGGTGGTCTAGCCGTAGCTGCGGATCGACCGCCTCCAGTAGGCCGGGGCCGGCGACGCCTTGCAGAGCCGCTCGCACAGGTTGTTTGATATCCAGAGCAGCGCGTGCAACCTGAATACCAACGAAGGTTGCCATCAGGCTCTTGTTCATAGACCAGCCCTGTAGAGGAGTATCGGCTGTGACAGGTGCACGATAGCGTTCTGCAACAAGAGTGCCCCGATGCGCCACCAGCACTGCCAGGGTATTGCGGCCACCACCAACGGGCTCTTGAAAAGCCGCATCAACAATAGTTTCGTAGCCCGGGTCGTGTGCTACCGGCAGAACCTGCTGTACAGCTGCTGCCGGGATTGATACCGCAGCGGGTCGGACATACAACGTGCACCCTGACGGGGCGCGGTACAAGGCTGTAGCGGAAAGTCCAAGCAGGCTGGCAGTGGCAGATTGGTCTGAGTGATCCACGGACACACTCAGCAGGGGCAACGCCTGTCCCAGAAACGCCATAGTGACCTGAATGTCGTGTTCCAAAATAAACTCTTCAGGGAGTTGGGCGACAAACACGCCCGAACACATCTGCTTGGCGCTATACCCCAGCGGAATCGCTGCGGCCTGTTTCAGCAATGGATACGCAGCAAGCAAAGCCACCGCCGGCAATATCAAAATCAGTACAACGATGAGTTTTTTCATACATGGCTCCCGCGCAAACGCGATGATCATAACCGATTGGAACCATTTCAGCCTCAGGCCTGCTAGACTTGCAACCCACTGTTTAAGGAGAC
>CALINF010000006.1 GCA_938045215.1 uncultured Halieaceae bacterium
CTGACCACTGAGAATACGTGCCAGACTGGTCTTGCCTGCACCGTTAGGTCCCAGGCATGCCCAGTGCTCGCCCGGCCCCAGTGTCCAGTCGATATCGACAAGCGCGGGCAGCGCGCGGTAGACAAGGCTGACGCCGCGCAGCTGCAGTAGAGGTGGAGTCAGGGTGTGTACCAGATCGGTGAGCTGTAGGCGCGCTGCTGATTCACGAGTTGATCATCGCCCATGCCTTCGGGCATCTCAGCGCCATAGTCCTTGATATCGTGAGCCGTCCAGCGAGGTGTGGGAATCTCCAGCACCCTCACGTAATAAAATGCGGCCTGGTCTGGCTCGAAGTTCGGGTCGGTCCAGGTTGCAGAGAGCGTCTCTGCACCAATGGTGTTTTCATAGCTGGCGGTCGCCACATCAACAGTACTGCCCACTGGCGGGAGTTTGCCGTCAGCACCGGGCTGACGCGTATCTGCATCACCCCAGACCACATCGAAGACTGTTTCCTGACGATTACCATCGTCATCCAGCCAACCCTTCACAATCTGTGCACGATCGAGGTTGCCACCATTGGGGTCGCGCAGCGCAGAGACCATAAACGTGGGTGCGTCGCCGCTTTGGTTGGCACTCAGGTCACCGCCCATGGGAACACCCCGCGCATAACCTCGTGCTGCCATGTCATCTGCTATGACGTCCTCGCTGGTAAAATCCCAGCCACCGTAGAAGCGTAGAATCATACGTGGGCCCGTGGTGGCATAAACTTCCTTGCGCATCATCGCATCGAAGATGGATTCGCGCGTATTCTCACTTGCCCACACACCGGCGTAGCCTGAGGCCAGTTGTTCCCAGCCCTCGATTCGTATCTGATTAATTTCCGCCATCGCGTGTTCAAGGCGTTTGGGTCCGGGTTCAGTGCCTGAGTGTTTGCCAAAAAACTCATTGCTGTCAGCAGTGGCCAGTGAGGTGTGTGAATCGGTGGAGCCGATCACGGCAAACTTGTAGGGGTTAACACCCTCACGCTGCTCGATTTCCAAACCCATCTTCAACGCCTCACGCGCATACTCGTACTGCAGCATGTCCTGGGTTTTCAGCTCGCTGGCGTTGAGGTTGGCCCTGTCCCATTGCCCAAAATCGGCAAACTCATCATTGGGAGATAGAAACGGGTGTGCCTCACCGTCGCCCTTGATCTGGGTGATTTCGTACAGCGGCTCCCAGCGCATACGTGTAGTGGCATAGGCAGTATCGACTTTGCCACCGTCGTAGCTTTCAATCAGCGGAAACATAATGCCATTGCTCAGGTTGCCATTGTGGGCGATGGCCAGTATCTGGCCGCCAGTCGTTTGTTCGTAGTTACCCAACCACTTCCACAGGTCTCGTGGGTTGGGGCTGCCCTCGGGAGCTTCCGTGGTATAGGGCATAATCTGATCGGCCTTGTCCGCCCCATCGCGATAGATCACCACGCGGTGCATGTTTGCACCAGGTGGTATCAGCGAGGTCCACTCGTAGCCGATCATGGCGGTGAATTCGCCTGGATCATTAGCGTTTTCTGCGGCGCTGGTAACTGCTTGCCACGCGGACTCAAAGCTGGCCATGCCCGGGCGAATCGACAGCGCGTCCGGGAATGTGCCCCGCGATATCATATCCACCAATTCAAGCGCCGCCTTTACCGCTTCCTGTCCGCCGGTCTGTATCATTTCATACCAGCGCTTCCCCGTTTCATTGGCCAGAAATGCAGGATCTCCTGCGGCCAGCTTGGGGAAGAAACCGAGGTTGTCGGAGTGGTCAGACACCACGAGAAAATCCAGAGGCTCGGCGAGTTGCGCTTTTACTCCGGTGGAGCTGGTGACGGCCTCGCCTTTTGCGAAGCGATAGGCATCTTCTGGCGGCAGGCGATTGCCGAATAGGCCCGCATCCATTGAGTATGAGGTATGCAGGTGGGTATCACCCCAGAAAACCGCGGTGGGGTGCTGGTCTGTACTTGCCTCCTGGGCCTCCGGTGCAGTCGCCGCCGCAACCGGTTCGATTGACGATTCCCTGGCTGCCGGTGTGTCGGCCACGTCCTGGCTACAGGCGGATAGTGCAGTAAGTAGTGCGATAGTTAGTGCTGTCTGTGTGAGTGGTTTCATGGGCTGCCTCAGGGGATGGCTTGCAAGAGTTTTCATTATACCTTCAGTGTAGCTGTGACATGCTTGCTTGTCAGCGTGACGATGCGCTGGCTTAATGCCCAGTGTCTATTCTCGTGGAAGTCCCGTGTCAGTTCCCCTGTTGCAACTCATTGAAGACAAGCTGGCAGATCATACGCCGTCCAGGCCGCGCCTGCGTCGGTTTATGAAGCGATCAGCCGTGGCGCTTATTTTGCAGATACGCGAGGGCGAGTTGAATGTCCTGATGATTAAACGCGCTGATAGACAAGGTGATCCCTGGTCTGGGCATATGGCATTTCCGGGTGGTCGTATGGACGCTACAGACGCGCATGGCTTTGCTACGGCGGTGCGAGAAACGCAGGAAGAGGTGGGGCTGACGCTGGTGGAGTCCGATCGGTGTATTGGTCGCCTGTCGGAGATTAACGCCCGGCCCGACAAGCTCGCTCTTGGCATGGCAGTTACGCCGTTCGTTTTTCGCCTGGAGCGTGAGGTTGAGTTTACGCCCAACTACGAGGTTGCTGAGGTCGTGTGGATTCCGCTGGAGTTTTTGCTCGATACTGACAATCGCACGACGATGGTGTGGGAGCGTGGCGCTGTAAAAGTGCCTCTGCCGTGTTACCTGTACGAGGGACGTCGCATCTGGGGTTTGTCGCTGATGATGCTCGACGAGTTAATGGATCTGGTGGAGGGTAAGAATCCCGGGCGAAAGAACTGGCGTCGCCGCTAGGGCTCAGGTTCTAGCCGGCACACATTACTCTGTGTCCTCCAGCTCCATGCTTGTGTTCCCGCGCAGGAATGCGCGCGTATCCAATATGAGCTCGCGCAGTGCCGGGTCTTCCTGACTGGCCTGAAGCAGCGATTCGTCACCTATAGCCCCCGTCACATGCTGGGCGACCACGTCTACCAATACGGGCGTCATTTTCGGGTCGTGTACCCAGCGCGGTGCATTGATCAGGTTGCCGGTAACCACATTACCCGAGCGTGACAGCCAGTAGCCACCGCAGCTCGATAGGCGATAATCCCCAATCCTTCCGTAGCTGATGTTGGGCGTAGTGGGGTCAAACCCTCCGGCAATCTCTTCGGTGATCTCATACAGTGCCATCACCCATTGTGATCCTACCGGGAACAGGTCTGGCTCGGGGCGGCAGTAGCTGCCAGCCTTGAGCCACACTCGCACCTCGGGCATTGGGTCATTTCCACGGAGTGATCGCTCGATGGAAATATCTATCGAGTTGCCTTTGGTGCTTGCGATTGTGCCGCTGATAATCAGGTCTGTGCCTGGGTGTACTTCGGAGAAGGAGCCTTCCCAGAGGCATTCGCATTCGGCGAAAGCGCCTGCCGAGGCCAGTACGAGAATCAGTCCAACAAGTGTGGTGCGCCAGTTCATGCGGGGTTACTGCAGTGCGCGCGCCGCATCGAGGGCGAAGTAGGTCAGTATGCCGTCGCACCCGGCTCGTTTAAACGCGAGCAGAGACTCCATAGTCACAGCGTCGCGGTCCAGCCAGCCTTGAGCAAACGCTGCCTGGTGCATCGCATATTCGCCGCTTACCTGATAGGCAAAGGTTGGGGCGCGCAGCTCATCTTTAACCCGGCGCACGATATCCAGATAGGGCATGCCCGGCTTGACCATGATCATGTCGGCGCCTTCTTGCAGGTCCAGCGCGCACTCATGCAGGGCCTCATCGCTATTGCCCGGATCCATCTGGTAACTGTATTTGTTGCCGCCCTTGATGTTGCCAGAAGAACCTACCGCATCGCGGAACGGGCCGTAATAGCTAGATGCATACTTGGCCGAATACGCCATGATCAACGTATTGTGAAAACTCTCTTGCTCGAGTTGGGTGCGAATGGCGCCAATGCGGCCATCCATCATGTCTGACGGCGCGACAACGTCGGCACCCGCCGCGGCGTGTGACAACGCCTGCTTCACCAGTACCTCGGTGGTCACGTCGTTCAACACATAACCGGACTCATTGATAATGCCGTCCTGGCCATGCGTGGTAAACGGGTCAAGCGCAACATCCGTGATCACGCCCAGGTCAGGCAGTGCGTCCTTTAATGCTTTGACAGCGCGTTGTACCAGGCCGTCGGGATTGAATGCTTCTTCTGCCAATAGAGTTTTGCCTTGCGCACCGACAACGGGAAACAGCGCGATAGCGGGAACGCCCAGCAGTTGCAACTCGCGCGCCTGGTTGACCAGAAGGTCAATGCTGAGACGCTCGATACCGGGCATGGACGGCACCAGTTCGCGCTGGCTATCGCCCTCCAGAACAAATACCGGAAATATCAGGTCTGCGGGAGACAGGTGGCTCTCCCTCACCAGTTGTCGGGAGAACGCGTTAGCGCGCAGGCGGCGCATGCGAGTCTGGGGGAAAGCGCCACGCTGGCTGCTGAAGGTCATGGTCTTATGCTCCTGATGTGTTGACGGGTCGGGATACGCGACTCATACACGTACGCTACAGGCTGGCGAACGCTGCCGCCGATGCTACCACGGTTTCTTCAATGTCGGCGTCAGTGTGAGCTGCCGACATAAAGCCCGCCTCGTAAGAGGCAGGCGCCAGATAAACACCCGAATCCAGCATGTGATGAAAGAATTGATTGAACGCCTCGTTGTTGCAGGCCATTACCTGGGCATAATTGCTCACTGTGTCGGCCTCAGTGAAAAACCCTCCAAACATTGTGCCGGCATGGTTGGTGGTAAACGGCACGCCGGCCTTCGCTGCAGCGCGTTCCATGCCCGCACATAATTGTGCGGTGCGTTCAAACATCGGCTCGTAGAAACCCTCTTCCGAAATAATCTCCATTGCTGCAAGGCCCGCGGCCATCGCAATGGGGTTGCCCGACAGAGTACCTGCCTGATAGACAGGCCCGGTGGGGGCGATCTGTTCCATAATGTCGCGCTTGCCACCGAAAGCGCCAACTGGCATGCCGCCCCCGAGAATTTTACCCAAAGTGGTGATATCTGCGTCGATGCCGTAGTAGCCCTGCGCGCCTTGCAGTCCAAAGCGAAAACCTGTCATGACCTCATCCAGAATCAGCAATGCACCACTGTGTGTGCAGACCTCACGTAGTGTTTCGAGAAAGCCCGGTTGTGGTGGTATGCAGTTCATATTGCCTGCCACGGGCTCGACGATTACGCAGGCGATGTTTTCGCCATGTTGGGCGAAAGCTTCACGTACGCCCTCGGCATCGTTATACGTGAGCGTCATGGTGTGATCGGCGAGTGATTCGGGAACGCCGGGTGAGCTGGGCACGCCCATCGTGAGCGCGCCAGAG
>CALINF010000007.1 GCA_938045215.1 uncultured Halieaceae bacterium
AAAAGGCTTACGAAGACCAGGTCGTTGAGCACTTTGGGGACACAGCCCGCCTGCTCAACACCCTGACCGAAAGCTACAAAAATGTGCACAGCCATCTTGCCAATGGGGCGAGCACACTGTGCCAAGATACCGGCCCCATTGCCCTGTCGTCCCTGAACACCCCCGCAGACAACAGTGAAATTCCGGCCCAGCTTGCCGACATTCAACCGCCACTTGACTATGCACCCAAGACGTCACCCGATGAGACAGGCATGCTCAACGAGGAGTTTGGTCTCGAGCGCAAACCCACTCCCGAGCCAATCGACGAGCCTCAGCGACATTAATTGCAGCTGGGATTCATCGCCGGACACTGACTACACCGGGTTGTCTATATCAATAAAC
The DNA here is from genome assembly GCA_938045215.1 of uncultured Halieaceae bacterium. Lineage (GTDB taxonomy): Bacteria > Pseudomonadota > Gammaproteobacteria > Pseudomonadales > Halieaceae > CALINF01. The sequence continues at coordinate 382 of CALINF010000007.1, forward strand.
CGATGCTCCAGTGGCAGGTGCTGGGCTAGATACTCTCCCAGCGCCTGCACGCCATAGCGCTCTGTCGCGTGATGTCCCGCCGCAATAAAGTGAATACCCTCCTCTTTCGCAACATGCACCGTGGGCTCTGACGCTTCACCGGATATATAGACTTCTGCACCCGCACTGACCGCCGCGTCGATGTAATCCTGCGCGGCGCCGGTGCACCACGCAACAGTGCTTATAACATCCTCTGGATTGCCAATATGCAGAGGCGCTCTTCCTGTCAGCTGCTCCAGTTGATACAGCAGCTGGGATACCGGCCGAGGGGCAGAAAAACCGCCGACATCACCCACACCATCACTCTTGTGTGGCTCCAGGGCACCGGTGCGTTGTAGACCTAACAAATGCCCCAGCTGCGCATTGTTGCCCAGCTCCGGGTGAGCATCGAGCGGAAGGTGATACGCCAGCAGGCTGATGTCGTGTGTCAGCAGAGTCTGCAGCCGCCGGCGCTTCATTCCGCGCACGGTTGGGTCCTCACCGCGCCAGAAGTAGCCATGATGAACCAGTACGGCATCGGCGTTCCAGGCAACCGCTGCATCCAGCAGCGCCTGGCTGGCAGTCACTCCGGTCACCAGTCGCTCCACAGCAGGCCGACCCTCAACCTGTAAGCCGTTCGGGCAATAATCGCTAAAGCGATCAGGCTCGAGCAGTTCATTGATCCGGGTGAGTAGCTGTTCCAGTTCCACTGCCATGGTGACTCTCCTCGCAGAATTTGCCTGTTCCCGCTTGCGCGGCTGTTCACTCAGGTCACATCATATACAATGCACCGGCACAGGGCAGCTGAAGCCACATCCATGGAGAATTTTAGATTCATCACCTGGCCCGCCATCGCAGGCGTGCTGGCAGCACTTTTGATACTGGACCGCTGGGTGTTACCACAAACACCTCGCGACCAGGTCTACGCCACTCCAGTCAGCTACAACGCTGCCGTGAGAGTGGCGTCACCTGCTGTCGTGAACATTTCTACAGCCAAGCTGGTGCAATCACGTCGCAACCCGCTGCTGGATGAATTGTTTTTACGCGGACTGATACCGCCCCAGGCCCAGCGCCAGCGTCTGGAACGCGCGCTGGGTTCTGGCGTTATCATGACGCGCCAGGGCCATATCCTCACCAATAATCACGTCATCGAGGGAGCCGTTAACATCGAGGTCGCGCTGCTCGACGGCCGCACGGCCAGCGCCACCGTTATAGGTCGTGATGCGGCCACGGATCTGGCCGTACTGAAAGCCGACCTGGACAATCTACAACCTATCGAGCTGACAGATTCAGACGCCGCCAGGGTTGGCGATGTTGTTCTGGCGATCGGCAATCCATTGGGTTTTGGTCACTCTGTCAGTCAGGGTATTGTCTCGGCGCTGGGGCGCTATGGCTTGCAACTTAACACCTATGAAGACTACATACAGACAGATGCCAATATTCACCTGGGGAACTCCGGTGGCGCTTTGATCAACGCTAGCGGTCAGCTCCTGGGGATCAACACGGCGTTCTACACGACCTCGGGACAGGGCCGCACCCCGACAGGTATCGGGCTGGCTATACCTGCCAATCTGGCCTCGTTCATCATGCGCGATCTGATTGACTATGGAGAGGTCATTCGGGGCTGGCTGGGCGTTCAGGTTGAACCCCTGCTCGGCCAAAACGCCAACGGGCTGGCCTCCCAGGCGCTGATGGTCATTGCAGTGGCTGACGAGGGACCTGCGCAACGCGCGGGTATCCTACCCGGGGATGTCATTACTCACATCGACAATGAAGCAGTGCGAGACGTGCGTTTGACGATGCACAGAATTGCCCTGCTCAGACCCGGCGAGTCGGTCGGCATCACGGTGTTGCGCAACACCCAGAGTATTGACCTGAAGGCGGTAGTGGGCACCCTGACACAATCACCCTCCGCTTGAACTGTTTCCAGGGTGGGGAGTAACGAACGTCAGGCGTCCGGATCATCCGGAAGACGAAATTCTGCACTACGCGCATGGGCGGTCAATGATTCCCCGCGCGCGAGCACTGAGGTAACACGTCCCAACTCAACAACACCCTCAGGACTGCAGTGGATAATAGAGCTGCGCTTCTGAAAGTCGTAGACACCCAGCGGTGACGAAAATCGGGCCGTTGTTGCTGTCGGCAAGACATGGCTAGGGCCGGCACAGTAATCACCCAGGCTCTCGGTGGTATGCGTACCCATGAAAATGGCACCAGCGTGACGAATTCCCGGCAACAATGCCTCGGGAGCACGAACCGACAACTCCAGATGTTCAGGTGCCAGTGAGTTGCTAACCGCGACCGCGTCATCCAGGTCACGCGTCCTGATTAGCGCGCCTCGACCCGCCAGCGACGCGCGTATGATCGCGGCGCGCTCCATGGTCGGTAGTACTCGTTCAATGCTTTGCTCCACCGCATCGAGAAACTCACCATCGGGGCTGAGCAACAATGCCTGCGCGTTTTCATCGTGTTCTGCCTGGGAGAACAAGTCCATGGCAATCCAGTCGGGGTCAGTGTGTCCATCGCAGATGATCAGTATCTCGCTGGGCCCCGCCTCCATATCGATGCCTACCTTGCCAAACACCTGGCGCTTGGCGCTGGCTACATACTGGTTACCGGGGCCGACAATCTTGTCCACCGCCGGCAAAGTTTCCGTACCATAGGCCAGAGCCGCTATGGCCTGAGCGCCACCAACAGTGAACACTCTGTGAACACCCGCTATCGCCGCAGCTGACAACACGAGGTTATTCAAATGTCCCCGTGGGGCGGGCACCACCATGACGATCTCACCCACGCCGGCTACTCGCGCCGGCAGTGCAGTCATGAGCACTGAAGACGGATAACTGGCTTTGCCGCCGGGCACGTAAATACCAGCACGATCCAACGGTGTCAGTTTCTGACCCAACAGATTGCCGCTGGCATCGTGATATTGCCAACCATCCTGCATCTGGTGTTGGTGATAATCAGTAATGCGCTGCGCTGCAAATTCCAACGCTTGCCGCTGCTCGTTGGTGATGGCAGAGAGCGCCTCGTCCAGTCGCTCCTGAGAAATTTCCAGATCGACCACAGCACTGGCGTGAACTTCATCAAACTGCGACGTGTATTCCAGTAACGCAGCATCACCGCGCGTGCGAACCTGCTCAATGATCGCGGCAACCGTTT
>CALINF010000008.1 GCA_938045215.1 uncultured Halieaceae bacterium
GGCGTCGAAGAGCTCGAGGCCGGCCTGTTCGCGCTCGTCCGCCGCTTCCAGATCCAGGCGCAGTTGGCGTAACTGACGATCATCGAGGGGTTGCTGTGTATCGAATTTGCCGGCGGCGGCGGTCAGGGCCGCAGAGGGTGCAAGCACCGGTGCAGGGAAGAAGACCTCCAGCCATTTATCGTCTTCATTGCGGGTGCCTACGCCGAGGCCAAATGCGAATGCGCTCATTGAGTGTGTCCTGTTATCGATTGAAAGTTGTGCCGTTTCTGTATAGTGGGTGTTCATTGGGAGGGCAGGTTATAGCTGCCGATACGTACCCTGCCAGCTGTCGATTACAACGTGTGCTTACCAAACAGCTCCTGGTACTGCTGAGCGCTGAAGCCCACGTGATGTTGCTGCCCAAGTTCGAGCAATGGACGCTTTATCAGCGTTGGTTGGGCCAAAATGGCGTCAAGCGCCGTTTGGTTGTTCATATTGCTGCGTACGTCTTCTCCCAGCGCTTTCCAACTGGTGCTGCGTTTGTTGATCAGGCCCTCCCAGCCTAACTCATCGATCCACCTGGCGACGTCTGCAGCCTCGATTGAATCCTCACGAAAGTCGTGAAACTGGTAGTCGATAGCATGGGTTTCCAGCCAGCGACGCGCTTTCTTGACTGTGTCGCAATTTTTGATGCCATACAGCGTTATCAAAGTAGAGTTGCTCCGCATTCAGGATCAGGGTTTGGCGCAAGAGCATAGCAAAGTCTCTGCGTTAGAACTATGCACAATACAGGGCTACAATGCGTGCTCGCAGGTGCTAGAGCACCATATAAGGAGAATAATATGACGATCATTTCCACATCCCTTGCGCTGCCAATACTGGCTATGTTGCTACTTACGCTGGTGGTCTGGGTGACTATGTTTATACACCGTGTTGGCTATGCGAACGCCAATGATATTGACGCACAGAAGATGAAAACGCCCTCTGACGTGGCCAGATTATTGCCAGATGAGGTGTCGGGATCGGGTAACAATTTCAAGAATTTGTTCGAAATGCCCGTGTTGTTCTATGTGATGTGTTTGTACTTAACCGTGTTCGGTCAGGTGACCAGCATGATGGTGACCTGCGCCTGGGTATTTGTGGTGTTGAGGGCGGTGCACAGCTTCATTCATTGTAGCTATAACAATGTGATGCACCGATTCATAGCTTACCTGGCCTCATCCTCGGCACTGTGGATCATGGTGATTGTGGCCGTTATCAAAGCGCTATAAGGAGTAAGCAATGACAGCAACAGCAATGCCTTTGCAGATCGATGTGGTTTCGGACGTTGTGTGCCCTTGGTGCATAGTAGGATATCTGCAGTTGCAGGCCGCGCTGGCGCAAATGCCAGGTCAGTTTGAGGTGTCGCTGCGCTGGCATCCGTTTGAACTCAACCCGCAAATGCCGGATGAAGGGCAGGAGCTGCGTGAGCATCTGGTGGAAAAGTATGGCCCCGCCGCAGGTCGTGGTAGTGGCACGCGTCAGCGACTCGTCGAGCTGGGCGAGTCTTTGGGCTTTGAATTTAACTATTTCGATGGCATGCGAATCTACAATACTTTCAAGGCTCATCAGCTGCTGGCCTGGGCACAGGAGCAAGGAAAGCAAACCGAGCTCAAGCTTGCGCTGTTTGATGCATTCTTCACACGCAGTGAAAACGTGGGCGACAGTCAGCAGCTTGCTGCGGTCTGCAAGCGTGTAGGCCTGTCCGAACAAACCGCACTCGACGTGCTGGTGGAGGCCACCTATGCGGAACCGGTGCGAGAGGAGGAGTCGATGTGGCTGGAGCGTGAGGTGCACGCGGTGCCCGCATTTTTCTTTCAAAGTAGCTATATGGTGCCAGGCGCGCAGGAAGCTCAGGCATTTGTGCGGTTGCTCACACGTATCAAGGAACGCGAACTGGCAGCGGCATTACGCTAGCGCAGATGGAAAAAACCCCGGTTAAACCGGGGTCTTGTTTCACATTGACAGAGTGCCTAACGTCGGTGACTAGAGTAGCGGGGCGATCACCAGGCTAACAATAGCCATCACGTTGATCAGGATATTCATCGATGGACCCGACGTATCCTTGAAGGGGTCGCCCACTGTGTCGCCTACCACCACCGCGGCGTGAGTGTCTGAACCCTTACCACCCAGATTGCCTTTCTCCACGTACTTCTTGGCGTTGTCCCAGGCACCGCCGGCATTGGCCATCATCAGCGCCATCAGGACGCAGCCTAGCAGCGCGCCACCCAGCGTGCCGCCCAAAGCGGCCGCACCCAGAGTGAAGCCAACGACTACTGGCGTTCCCACGGCTATTGCCCCGGGCAGTATCATTCTGCGCAGGGCTGCAGTCGTAGCGATATCTACACAACGTGCAGTATCAGGCTCCGCTGTACCTTCCAGCAGGCCCGGTATCTCACGGAACTGACGCCGGATCTCGTTAATCATATCGAAAGCCGCTTCGCCAACGGCAGTCATTGTGATCGACGCAATCAGGAAGGGTACCGTGCCGCCGATAAACAAACCGACCAGTACAATGGGGTCTGACAGTTCCAGTGAAAATCCAGCATCGTTAACCTGAACGGTTTGAACGAACGCTGCGATGATTGCCAGCGCCGCCAGTGCAGCTGCACCGATAGCAAACCCCTTACCGATTGCCGCCGTTGTATTGCCAACCTCGTCCAGTCCATCGGTGATTTTGCGTGTCTCTTCACCCATACCTGCCATCTCGGCGATGCCGCCGGCGTTGTCCGCAACTGGTCCATAGGCGTCAATGGCCATGGTGATTCCTACCGTCGCAAGCATACCAACCGCAGCGATACCAACACCGTACAACCCGGATAAGTGCGTTGAAACAAAAATGATAGCCGCCAGGAACAGAACAGGCAGAACAACAGACTGCATACCGACGGCGAGACCGGTGATCATGACTGTAGCGGCGCCTGTTTCTCCCGATTTGGCGATTCTCTTCACGGGTGACCCGCCGGTGTAGTACTCGGTAATCAAACCGATGAGTACACCGCCTACAGCGCCGGAGACAACCGACCACCAGATATTACTATCGAGACCCAGGGCGTCGATCAAGAACCACGCAGCGATCACAAACACTACGGGTGCCAGTAGGGTGCCGCTACGCAGAGCCGCTTCCGGTGCTGCTGCGCTGCGGGCACGCACGATCATGATGCCTAGCATAGAAGCCAGTAGACCAATGCTGGCCAGCGCCAACGGTAGGAACATCATTGATGCCTGAGTGTCGATCGCCATGGTGGCGGCAATCGCAATGCAGGCGATCATCGACCCGCAGTAGGACTCGAAAATGTCTGAACCCATGCCGGCAATGTCGCCGACGTTGTCGCCGACGTTGTCTGCTATCACGCCAGGGTTGCGAGGATCATCTTCGGGAATGCCGGCTTCTATCTTGCCGACCAGGTCGGCACCAACATCGGCACTTTTGGTGAAGATGCCACCACCGACACGAGAAAATAGCGCCACTACCGATGCGCCCATGCCAAAGCCGTGAATCGCATGTGCTGTGTGCGGGTCGCCACCGAAGTACCAGTACAGGCTGCCAAGGCCTATCAGGCCCAGGGATGCAACGCACAACCCCATCACCGAGCCACCGTAGAACGCGATTGACAGTGCCTGGGGTGCTCCATGGTTGTGTGCGGCGGTTGCAGTACGAACGTTTGCTTTGGTCGCAGCAAACATGCCCAGATACCCGGCCGTAGCGGACGACAGCGCACCAACGGTGAATGCTATTGCAGTGTTAACACCCAGTGGCGAGACCAGAATACCGATCAGGAGCACGGCGGAAAACATGCCGAGCATTTTGTACTCCCGATGCATAAAAACCATGGCACCCAGATGAATCTGATCGCCAATCTTTTTGACAACCCCGTCGCCGTGATCGTGACGGGTCATTATGTGATAGATCAGGAACGCAACTACGAGGCCGAGCACACCGAGAATCGGAGGTACGATATAGAGTTCTGACATAGATTGATCCCTTAGCTTATTATTAGATGGGAGAGTACATGCTATAGGAGATTGCGCTCGAGTGACAAGCACTCACACAAATCTTGCCGGCTGGGCTGTCAGGCTGTCAGGCTTTGAGGGTCTTCTTCGGGTGTTTGCGGGTGGGATAACAGGTGCGACAGATGTCACAGACCCTGCCGTCGCAGCCGCGCGCCGAGCAATATTCTCTGCCATAGAAGATGATTTGCAGATGTAGCGCGTTCCAACGATCCTTTGGGAACAGTCGCTTCAGGTCGCGTTCGGTCTGGGTAACGTTTTTACCGCTGGTCAGGCCCCAGCGCTGGGCCAGGCGGTGAATATGAGTATCGACCGGAAAAGCCGGCACCCCAAACGCCTGCGCCATGACTACGCTTGCCGTTTTATGGCCTACTCCTGGCAAGCGCTCCAGTGCCTCTATGTCAGCTGGCACCTCCCCCCGATGTTCCTCCAGTAGCATTTCACTGAGGCGCTTTATGGCACGAGACTTTTGCGGTGACAGTCCGCAGGGTCGTATGATGGCCCGAATGTCCTCGACGTCTAGCTGGGCCATGTCGGCGGGATTGTCAGCGGCCTTAAACAGCGCTGGTGTGACCTGGTTAACCCGTTCATCCGTGCACTGTGCACTCAATAAAACAGCGATCAACAATGTGTAGGGGTCGCTATGATCCAGCGGCACAGGCGGCTCTGGGTACAATGCCTGCAATCGATTCATTATGAAGCTGACACGCTCGGCCTTGAGCATGGCTATATTCTACCTATGAAGTCATTGATGCGGTGCGCCGCAGCGATGGTATCTTTACGCTCGGCGACCAGCGCGAGTCGAACGCGATTAGCGCCGGGGTTACCGTTTGGAGTCTCGCGCGCCAGGAAGCTGCCTGGTAGGACTGCAACATTCTCGTGGTGATAGAGCTGTTGGGCAAAGGCCTGATCATCCAGCGGCGTTTTGGGCCACAGGTAGAAACCTGCGGCCGGGCGCTCGCAGTACATGGATGGCCCCAAAATGTCTACAACCGCGTTGAATTTGTCACGATACAACGCCCGGTTGGCGATCACATGCGACTCGTCGCTCCAGGCGGCGACACTGGCTAGCTGATGGTGCACTGGCATCGCGCAGCCGTGGTAGGTGCGATACAGCAGAAACTTTGCCAATAGATCGGCATCGCCAGCCACGAAGCCGGATCGCAAACCGGGTAGGTTGGAGCGCTTGGACAGACTGTGAAACACCAGGCAGCGTGAGAAGTCGTTGTTACCCAGTTCGGCGCTGGCTTCTAACAGACCCGGTGGCGGGTTGCTCTCGTCGTCATAGAGCTCCGAATAGCATTCATCGCTAACGATGATGAACTGGTGTTCGTGGGCGAGTTGGATTAGCGACTTGAGCATCTGTATTGGCATCACCGCGCCGGAGGGGTTGCCCGGGGAGCAGATATACAGCATCTGACATCGTTGCCAATCCTGCGCGGTCATTGCGTCCACGTCAGGCAGAAAACCACGCTCCTGCGTGCAGTCGATGAAGTGGGGCGAGGCACCAGCCAATATCGCTGCACCTTCATAAATCTGGTAGAAAGGGTTGGGGCAGGCAACTGTGGCCCCCCTGACACTGCGATCAACACACGCCTGGGCAATGGCGAAGAGACCCTCGCGCGTGCCAGTGAGCGGTAGTACCTGCCGGCTGGCATCTACACCTTCAAGCTTGAATCGTCGCGTCAACCAGTCAGCTATAGTTGTGCGCAGCGTGTCACTGCCGGCAGTAGCGGGATAGCTTGAGAGCCGCGCCAGACTATTAGCGAGCACGTCTAGAACAAATGGCGGCGGTGCGTGACGCGGCTCACCCATGGCAAGAGAAATCGCGCTCTTGCCAGCCACGGGGGCGACCTCGGCAAACAGCGCTCTGAGTTTTTCAAAAGGGTAGGCCTGTAGTTTATCCAGGTCGGGATTCATTGGTTCAGACAACCAGTTGCTGATCCAGCTCCCGCCGGATTGCCGCCTGCAATGCCTCGCAACGCTGCGCATCCATGATCGGCTGCTGATCAGTCTCTGTGATAAAAAATACGTCCTCTACGCGTTCACCCAGCGTTTGAATTTTGGCGGCTTGAAGAACCACGTCGAACTCTACCAGTATGCGTCCGATACGCGCGAGCAGGCCCGGTCGATCCGGTGTGGCAATCTCCAGCACGGAAAAATTCTTTATCTCATCCACCGACATTTTGGTTTCTGTGGGAATGGTAAATGACTTCATCTGCCTCGGTGTGCGGCGTGAAACGATAGTTGCGCTCTCGCTGGTGTCTGCCAGTTCGCGCTCCAGATGCGTGCGAATATGAGTGAGGCGAGCGCCATCCTCGGCGATGGAATTGCCGTCTGAGTCCAGAACAAAGAAGGTATCCAGGCTCATACCATCATTACTGTTGTAGATGCGCGCGTCATGTATGCTCAGATCTAGATGCTCCAGCTCTGCGCAGATATGGGAGAACAGGTGAGCGTCTGACTTTGCGTGGATAAAAATCTGGGTAGCGTTGGCGACACTGGAGTCAGTAGTGTTACGAATCAATACCAGTGGTTGATCTGTCTCATAATGTCCGGCGATGGCCTCTGTATGCCACGCGATGTCTTCCGGGCGCTCGCGCAGGAAATAATCTTCTCCGCGCGCCTGCCACAGCTCCCGGAGCTCCTCTGTAGTGAAACCACGATACTCGAGCAGATCGGTGGCCGCACTGAGTGTTTCCGCGATCCATTCCTGTTTATCGGCCGGATTCTCAAGGCCACGCCGGAGTGCGCGCTTGGTCTCGGTGTAAAGCTGGCGCAACAGACTTCCGCGCCATGCATTCCACAGTTTTGGATTGGTACCGTTGATGTCCGCTACCGTCATGGCGAACAGGTAGTCCAGCCGCTCCTGCGTGCCGACCTGGTGGGCGAACTGCGCAATGATCTCCGGATCTGAAATATCCTTGCGCTGTGACACCGCAGACATCATAAGGTGGCTGCGTACCAGCCACACCACCAGGTCCGTATCGGCTTTGTTCAGGCCATGTTGTTCGCAGAATCGCTGAGCATCGACCGACCCCAACTCGGAGTGATCACCACCACGCCCCTTGCCGATGTCGTGGTAGAGGCCGGCAATATAGAGCAGTTCAATCTTGCGTAGGCGCCGCGCAACCCGGCTCGATACGGGAAAGCGCTCCTCGAACTCCGGATACTGGAAGTGCCGCATGTTCTTGATGACTTCCAGGGTGTGCGCATCAACGGTAAACGCATGAAACAGGTCATGCTGCATCTGACCAACAATGCGCCCCCACTCTGGCAGGTAGGTACCCAGCACAAAATACCGTGACATGCGGCGCAATTGCCGGGTCATCTGGTGCGGTGCTCTGATGATATCCAGGAACAGGGCGTGATTGGTGGGGTTGTTGCGAAAGGCGTCGTCGATAAGGTGCAAGCTATCGAGAATCAGGCGCACTGTAGACGCGCGAATGGCGCTGATTTCCGGATGATTGCCCAGCAGTACGAAGATCTCCAGTAAAGCGGAGGGGTTTTGTTCGAATACCCGAGTGTCTCGTGTCATCAGATACTTGTTGCGAACTTCGAAGCGCTCATTGATCACTGTCACTTCATCTTCGATGTCGGCGCGCAGAATGGCCTGATCAAAGTACTGGATGATGACCTCGTTCAACTGCCCAAGTGCGAGCGCCCAGCGATAGTAGGTCTGCATGAATTGTTCTACGGCCAGATTATCACCGTCTTCGTAACCCCACATTTGCGCAAGCACGCGTTGATGATCAAACAGCAGCCTGTCTTCTTCTCGACCTGCAATCATGTGCAGCGCATACCGTACGCGCCACATAAAGTTGCGGCCCTCTTTGAGAGTCTGCATCTCGTCGGGGCTGAGGAACTCTTCCGTATCCAGCGCTTCGAGTGATTCAACGCCATAGTAGCGCTCGGCAATCCAGCCGATAACCTGGAGATCGCGCAGTCCCCCGGGGGATCCCTTGATATTGGGTTCCAGGTTGTATTCGGTGTCGGCGTACTTGGCGTGGCGATTCTGCTGTTCTTCCAGCTTGGCCTCGAAAAACTCGGAGCTGGGCCACATCGCCGAAGGTGCCGTGCCTGCGCGCACTTCATCCATCAATGCGGCGCTGCCGCGAATAACGCGTGCTTCCATGAGGTTGGTTAATACGGTGATGTCTGCCGCTGCCGCTGCCACACATTCGGCGACATCGCGCACGCTGTGCCCGATATCGAGACCCAGATCCCACAGGCTCTGCAAAAAGGATTCGATCCGGCTCAGGCAGTCATCGCTGCCCGGGCCGCGCATGATCAAAATGTCGATGTCTGAATGTGGATGGAGCTCACCGCGGCCGTAGCCGCCAACAGCTACGAGTGCTATGTCTGCACGCTGCCAATCCTGGCGATCCCACAAGGCACCCAGCAACTCGTCAATGAAGTGCGCACGCGCGCGAATGAGTTGCGCAACGTCGGTGCCATCGACAAACGCGTCATTGAGCGAATCACTGGCAGTCTGCAGCGCAGCTTTGCCGACAGAGAGAAGTTCCGCTGCCGGCGCTGCTGCAACCAGTTCACTGACATTCGTCATATAGTCCGGGTCAGGCTGTGAGGGCGTTGTTGATTGAGGCATTAGACCACGTCAAACGATTCGTCGCTGCTGCGGGTAAACACCTCGCAGCCAGTGTCAGTCACACCAATGGTGTGTTCCCATTGGGCAGACAAACGTCCGTCCCTGGTGGTAACGGTCCAGCCATCTTTTTGGTTGAGTTTGGTATGGCGACGGCCGGCATTGATCATGGGCTCAATAGTGAAGGTCATTCCGGGTTCCAGCGCCATGCCAGCGCCTTTGCGGCCATAGTGCAGAACCTGAGGGTCTTCATGGAAGACTTTGCCGATACCGTGGCCGCAGTACTCTCTGACCACCGAGTAATAGTTCTTTTCCGCATGTTGTTGGATAACGTGGCCAATATCGCCCAGAGTCGCACCGGGCTTGACCAGTGCCAGAGCCTTATACAGGCATTCCTGGGTAACCTGAATCAGACGGCTGGCATGTGGTTTCACATCGCCCACTTCCACCATGATGCTGGTGTCGCCGTGATAGCCATCTTTGATAACGGTGACGTCAATATTGACGATGTCGCCGTTTTTGAGTTTCTTGCCGTCCGATGGAATTCCGTGACAGACCACGTCGTTCACAGAGGTGCAAATCGACCGGGGAAATCCGTTGTAGTTCAGCGGGGCCGGGATCGCCTGCTGTTCGCCGGTAATATAGTTATGGCAGATGCGATCCAGCTCTCCTGTGGTTATGCCTGCAACGACCTGCGGCTTAATCATTTCGAGAACCTCGGCCGCGAGTCTCCCTGCGACGCGCATTTTGTCTAGCTCGGAGGCGCTTTTGATCGACACTGACATTAATAACCTGCTGATATATATAGAAAAAATTACATTAACCGGGAGTGGTCCCCCGACTCGGGCCGGCTATTCTACCGTAACCGCAGGATAAAAGAGTACTGCCTGGGCTGATGTGTACGTTTTTCACCCTTTAATCGTCTGTTGGCTTGTGGTATAAAGCGCGCCTCGTTTGTGAGGCATCCCGTTTGCGGGGCGTTCCAGACGGGAAAACTAACGTCACACACGTGCCGATGACCTGTTCCAGGGTGCCAGCGAAAGCGGGTTTGGAATCTGGGGTACGTGGAGGTCTAACCCAACTACAATATAGGTATAGTTATGTCTCAAGTCAGCATGCGTGACCTGCTTCAGGCGGGCGCACACTTTGGCCACCAGACGCGTTACTGGAATCCAAAAATGGACCAGTACATCTTTGGTGCCCGCAACAAGATACACATCATCAACCTCGAGCACACTGTGCCGGCCTTCAACGAAGCGCTGGACATGGTTAAGCGCCTGGCAGGAAACAAAAACAAGATTCTGTTCGTTGGCACCAAGCGTGCTGCGGGCAAGGTCATTGGAGAGCAAGCCGAGCGCGCAGGTATGCCCTACGTCAGCCATCGTTGGCTGGGTGGCATGCTCACCAATTACAAGACAATTCGGGCCTCCATCAAGCGCTATCGTGAACTCGAAACGCAGATGGGCGACGGCACGTTTGAGCGTCTTACCAAGAAAGAAGCCCTCATGCGTACACGCCAGATGGAAAAGCTGGAGCGCAGCATCGGTGGAATCAAGGATATGGGCGGCTTGCCTGATGCCTTGTTCGTCGTTGACGTTGATCATGAGCGTATTGCGATTACCGAAGCCAACAAGCTTGGTATCCCGGTTATCGGCATTGTCGACACCAATAGCAACCCCGATGGTGTTGATTACGTGATCCCCGGCAACGATGACGCAATTCGCGCGGTCAAGCTTTACGTGACAGCCGTTGCCGATGCGTGCCTCGCAGGCAAGATAGAAGCTGGCGAAGTACCTGTTGCTAACGATGAGTTTGTCGAAGAGTCTGTTGCTGCTGAGGCTGTCGAGGCAGCACCGGCAGAGGCGGCTCCAGCTGAAGAGGCTCCAGCTGAAGAAGCTGCGCCTGAGTCGGCTCCAGCAGACGCAAGTCCAAAGGCTGCTGCCGAGTAACAGGGACCTATGGTCCACCGATACAGGTGGGCCAGCTACAAATTTGATGCCCCGCGCTATTTCTGCCGTCGGGGCTTTTCTTTATGTAATGCGCCCCCCGGGGTCGCGTCGAATTAGGAGGAATTCCAATGTCTGCAGCACTGGTTAAGGAACTGCGTGAGCGCACGGGTCTGGGTTTGCTGGAGTGCAAAAGAGCGCTGGCAGCTGCCGGGGGCGATGTGGAGCAAGCGATCGAGGAGATGCGCAAGTCCAGTGGTATGAAGGCGGCCAAGAAGGCAGGCCGTACGGCTGCTGATGGCGTCGTCGTTACCCGTGTCGCACAGGATGGAAGCTACGGCATAGTAGTGGAAGTGAATAGCGAGACAGACTTTGTCGCCCGCGACGAAAACTTTCTGTCATTCGTCAATGCCGTGACTGACGCCGCGTTTGAGGCTCGTCAGGATGACGTGGCAGCGCTGATGGCTGGTGAACTGGAATCATCACGTGAAGCGCTGGTGCAGAAGATCGGTGAGAATATCGGCGTTCGCCGTATTCAGATTGTCTCTGCAGAGAACGGTGTTGTTGGGTCTTATGTGCATGGCAACAACCGCATTGCGGTTCTGGTAGAGCTCAAGGGCGGAGATCAGGACCTGGCCAAAGACGTAGCGATGCATGTCGCGGCAGTAAGCCCACAGGTTGTCTCAGCTGACGATATGCCGGCCGAGCTAATCGAGAAAGAGAAGGAGATCTATACGGCACAGGCGCTGGAGTCTGGTAAGCCTGCCGAGATTGTCGAAAAGATGATCGGCGGTCGAGTCAAGAAGTTCCTTTCGGAAAACAGCCTGATCGAGCAGCCGTTTGTGAAGGACCCGGAAACGACTGTAGGCAAGCTCGTTAGTGGTGCCGGTGCAGAAGTGGTTTCGTTTGCCCGTTTTGAAGTAGGTGAAGGTATTGAGGTCGAGCACGTGGACTTCGCCGATGAGGTGGCAGCGCAGCTCAAGGGCTAAGCATGGCTGCAGCATAATACGGGGCTTTGGCCCCGTTTTTTTTGACCGTTACACTCGTAAAAAGGCGGGCACAGCGCTAGGGCGCAAGGCCGATGTCCTGTAACATACAGCGCAGTTTAGGAGAGGTGGACCATGCCACAGGCAGCAGCGGACAAAAAATATAAGCGCATTCTGCTCAAGCTGAGCGGCGAGGCGCTCACTGGGTCTGAGAACTACGGAATCGACCCCAAAATTCTCGACCTTATGGCTCTTGAGATAGGGCAGCTTGTGGGCATCGGCGTTGTTG
>CALINF010000009.1 GCA_938045215.1 uncultured Halieaceae bacterium
GCTTGCCGCCGCCGAGGCTGCCTATGCGGAGTCAGCAGAATTGGTTGAGCATGTAGATGGCTTGAGTATGGATTTAGGCGACTGGCGCTTTAACCTGCGCATGTCCAACACCGAACCGGTTGTGCGGCTCAATGTGGAGAGCCGGGGCGATACTGATCTGATGCAGGCCAAAACGGCAGAGCTACTGGCGCTGATTGACGCCGGCTGACGTCCTGCGCTGTTGCGGCGGGAGACTCGATGCGTTTAGTGCTTTGCCTGGCGCCAGCGCGATATCAGTGCGCGCGTAGAAGGGTCCATTGCGGTGTCTCCACCTTTCCCATTAAGCTCGTCGTGTATTTGCACGCCAATCTCCTTGCCTAGCTCAACGCCCCACTGGTCGAACGGGTTAACGCCCCAGAGCTGTCCGCTGCAATAGGTGCGGTGCTCATACAGGGCCAGCAGCGCACCCAGCGTTGTGGGATTCACACTGTCAAAGCTGATGGTACTGTTGGGCCGATTACCCGGCATGGCCAGATGCGGTGCGAGTGATGTTGCAGCATCGTCTCCAAGACCTCGCTGTTGCAGCGCTTGCGTTGCTTCCTCCAGAGTGCGTCCCACCATCATCGCTCTGCTTTGAGCGAGACAGTTGGCCACCAGTTGAGTGTGCTGTTCTTCCATACCAGTGTGCGTGCGTAGCGGCAGGATAAAATCGGCAGGACACAGGCGCGTGCCCTGATGCAGGAGTTGGTGGAAAGAGTGCTGTCCCATGGTGCCAGCCGAACCCCACAGTACCGGGCCCGTCTGATACGTCACTTCAATGCCGCTGTGCGTCACACGCTTGCCATTACTTTCCATGGTCAACTGCTGCAGAAAGTCAGGCAGCCGCTGCAAGCTGTTGTCATAGGGCAATACCACGTGATTGCCTGCCCCCATGGTGTTGCTGTACCACAGCTCCAGCAGGCTGAGCAGCATGGGCAGGTTACGCTCGGGCGGGGTAGAGACAAAGTGCTCATCCATGTCGCGTGCACCGTCCAGAAATGCCTCAAAATTCGTCCATCCCACGGCAATGGCGCAGCTCAGGCCCACCGCTGACCATACGGAATAGCGACCGCCAACCCAATCCCACAGGGGCAGGCAGTGTTCGGGCGCAATGCCGAATGCGGCGGCAGCTTCCAGGTTGGTTGTCATTGCAAGAAAGTGGCGTGCCAGCTGCGTGTCGTTCGCGCCGGCGCGCAACAGCCAATCGCGCGCGGCCAGACCGTTGGTGAGCGTTTCCTGGGTCTTGAATGACTTGGAACAGATGATAAACAGGGTCGTGTGAGGATTGAGGGCAGCCAGCGTGTCGTGCAGGTCTGCGGGGTCTACATTGGCCACATAGTGGCAGGCAATATCACCCTGAAAGGGTCGCAACGCTTCGGTGACCAGCCGCGGCCCCAGATCGGAGCCGCCAATACCAATATTGACGACGTCGGTTATTACCTGATCGCTGAACCCCGTTTGCTCGCCTGCGTTCAGGCGATCGGCCCAATAGCACATGCGCTCGCGAGTGGACGTAACTTCCTCATACAGATTGTCGAGGCCGCTCGCTGCATTGGCGCGCAGCAGCGTGTGCAGGGCAGGTCGGTGCTCGGTGTTGTTGATCAGTTCGCCACCGAGTAAGGCCGCCGCGCAAGCCGGTAGATTAACTTCGGTCGCCAGTGCCAGCAGCGCGGCTAACGCGGTATCGTCGAGCAGGTGCTTGGAGTAGTCCAGATGCAGGCCCGCGGCTTCTGCGCTGTATTTGCTGGCTCGATCGGGATCGGTGGCAAAAAGCTGCTCTACAGATGCGTTCGCCAATTGATCTGCCAGCGGCTGCAGCGCCTTGAATGTCGGTCGGTCTGTCAGCACATCTGTCTGTGTCATGGTGTTGTCCGTATCAGTGATCGCGATCGATGGATAGCGCCGCGAGTCGCCGTAACGCATCCTTTGAGCTGCCAGCAGCGAGTCCGTCGAGCGCCAGCAGGGCCTTGTCGTGGTAAGCGCGGGCCTGGTCGCGGGTGTAGTCCAGCGACCCACAGCGCCTGACCGCTTCCAGAATCTGGTCCAGCTGATCGGAGCGCTTCTGTGTGATTGCGCTCTGCAGCAGCTCACGCTCAGCGGCGGTGCCGTGGCTTATGCAGTGAATCAACGGCAAGGTAGGCTTGCCCTCGGTCAGGTCGTCGCCCACATTTTTGCCCATAGTGGCAGCGTCACCGTCGTAGTCGAGCACATCATCGATCATCTGGAATGCGATTCCCAGATTGAGTCCGTAGCTGTGCAGGGCGTCACACATCTCAGTATCAGCGCCTGCCAGGCGACCCGCACCAAAGCAGGCTGCACCGAACAGGATGGCGGTTTTACGTGAAATCACCTCTAGGTACTGTGCCGCACTGGTTTGTGCATCACCGGCGCGAACCAACTGCAATACCTCGCCCTCGGCAATGGTATTGGTGGTATCTGCCATGTGTTCAAGCAAGGCCATATCGTTCAGCTGCACCATGAGTTGAAAGGCGCGCGTATACAGAAAGTCGCCCACCAACACGCTGGGCGCATTGCCAAACTCAGCATTAGCGGTAGGCCGGCCTCGACGCAGACTGGACAGGTCGACAACATCGTCATGCAGTAAGGTGGCGGTATGAATAAACTCTACCACGGCTGCAAATTTCACATGCTCTGGCGAGCACTGTCCCAACGCCTTGGCACAAAGCAGGACCAGCAGCGGGCGCAGTCGCTTTCCGCCTGCATCCACGATGTAGTGGCCAACGTTCTCGACCATGTCGACGTCAGATTCCAGCTGGGCAATAATGAGTTCATTGACCTGATCGAACTCACGTTCGACGGCGGAGCGTACTTCTTGCATAGAGATAAAGAGGCCTTAGGGTGCTGTGGCATGCTAGGGTGCGCTCCCGTGCTCTGTCAAGCCGCGACCTGCTGGCCTGGAGAGCCGCTGGTAAGGTGGTAATTTGTCGCTAAACCCTTGTCTCTATTGGGAAAATAAACCTTGCCGGGGGCGGGTGATTTCAGTAAAATCGCCGCCCTCTGGTCAGCTAGTGTCTATGTGACGCGCTGGCTCTGGGCTTTGATAACTGTTTGTGCCTGGCTCTGCCCCCTTGATTTAAAAGGGTTTTCTTACCGCGAGCAGGCTAATTAAACGGAGAAAAACATGTACGCAGTAATTGAGAGTGGCGGCAAGCAGCATCGCGTCACTGAGGGCGAAACCCTCAAGCTGGAAAAAATTGAAGCCGCTACCGGCGACACGATCGAATTCGATCGCGTGCTGATGGTGGGTGGTGATGCAGTCAAGATCGGTACACCGGTTGTTGACGGTAGCAAGGTCACCGCAGAAGTAGTTGCTCACGGTCGCCATCAGAAGGTGAAGATCGTCAAGTTTAACCGTCGTAAGCACTATCGTAGAGAGACTGGCCATCGTCAGTGGTTCACCGAAGTGAAGATTACCGGCATAACGGCGTAAAGGAGGAGTTGGACAATGGCGCATAAGAAAGCAGGTGGTAGTACTCGTAATGGTCGCGATTCCCAGAGTAAACGTCTTGGCGTAAAGCGCTTTGGTGGTGAGAGCGTCCTGGCTGGCAATATCCTTGTACGTCAGCGTGGCACGCATTTCCACGCCGGCGACAACGTACGCGTGGCCAAGGATCACACACTGTTTGCCGTAGCAGAAGGCAAGGTGGAGTTTGTGGTTCGCGGGCCGAAGAACCGCACGTTTGTTCAGGTGGTGAGCGCCTGAGCCGCGTACGCAACGCAACGCGAAAAGGCCTCGTCAAGTGACGGGGCTTTTTTTTGGCTGCAGTAAGTGGCAGGGTAAAACGTATGAAGTTTGTTGATGAAGCCAGTATCCGCGTATTCGCGGGCAAGGGCGGCAATGGTTGCCTGAGTTTCCGCAGGGAAAAGTACATTGCCAAGGGTGGCCCTGATGGCGGCGATGGGGGTGACGGCGGCAGTGTCATTCTCGAGGCCGACGAGTCACTCAATACCATGGTGGACTACCGGTTTGTGCGCGTTCACCGTGCACAGAATGGAGAGTCTGGTCGTGGTCGCAACTGCACCGGCCCCAGCGGTGAGGATCTGATTTTGAGAGTGCCGGTAGGCACTACGGTGCTTGATGAAGACAGCGCCGAGGTGTTGGGTGATCTCTCGGAGGCTGGCCAGCAACTGATTGTTGCAAGAGGTGGTTTTCACGGGCTGGGCAATACACGTTTTAAATCCAGCACCAACCGCGCGCCGCGTCAGGTCACAGCTGGCACAGAGGGCGAAGAGCGTTCACTCAAGCTGGAGCTCAAAGTGCTCGCAGATGTCGGCTTGCTGGGCTTGCCCAACGCCGGTAAATCCACGTTCATCAGAGCGGTATCTGCCGCAACGCCCAAAGTGGCGGATTACCCGTTTACCACTCTGGTGCCCAACCTGGGTGTGGTGAAGGTAGATTCCCATCGCAGTTTTGTTATTGCCGACATTCCCGGTCTTATCGAGGGTGCCTCGGAAGGCGCAGGACTGGGCATACGATTCCTGAAACATCTCACGCGCAACCGGATTTTGCTGCATATCGTAGATATGGCGCCTTTCGATGGTGTCGAGCCGGCCGCTGCGGCGCTATCGATCGTGCGTGAACTTGAGCGTTTTAGCCCTACATTGGCAGCGCGCGAGCGTTGGCTGGTACTGAACAAGATTGACATGCTCGATGCGCAGCAGCTGGCCGAGCGTCGTGCGGCTCTGGTTGAAGCTCTTGACTGGCATGGGCCTGTCTATGAGATCTCTGCTATCAGCGGTACAGGCACGCAGCGGATCAGTCAGGACATGATGCTGGCGCTGGAGAAGATAAAGGCACAGGAAGCAGAATCTCCCGAGCTCGCAGAGGCCGAACGTGAGCAGCAGAATAAGATGCAGCAGGAGGCTCGCGATCGCATTGAGGCGCTGCGCGAGCAATATCGTCAGGAAGCCCGTCAGCAGGCAGAAGAGACAAGCGATGACGACGATGAAGATGACGACGACTATGATGTTGAAGTGGAGTACGCGCCCTAGCGCCGCTGATGACCACTCGCACAGACATAGCAGCGGCTAAGCGCTGGGTCGTAAAAATCGGCAGTGCGCTGCTGACAAATAACGGTACGGGTCTTGACGATCGCATGATCCGCCTGCTGGTGGAGCAATTGGCAACCCTGCGAACGCGCGGCTGTGAGGTGGTTCTGGTCTCCAGCGGTGCAGTTGCCGCCGGTGTGGTACGTCTGGGTTGGAAGAACAGGCCCACGGTGTTGCACGACCTGCAGGCGGCAGCGGCGGTGGGGCAGTCCATTTTAGTGCAACACTACGAAACGGCGTTTAAGCAGCACGATATTGCCACTGCCCAGGTGCTGCTGGGCCACGATGATGTCATCGCCCGCGATCGTTACCTGAATGCCCGTGGCACCCTCAATACATTGCTTCGGCTTGGCGTGGTGCCCATCGTGAACGAGAACGACACCGTGGTAACCGACGAAATTCGCTTCGGTGACAACGACACTTTAGCGGCTCTGGTCGCGAACCTTATCGATGCTGATGCCCTGTTGCTACTCACCGATCAGGAAGGGCTCTATACCAGCGATCCGCGCCATGATTCAAATGCTCAGTTTATTGAACAGCGCAGCGTTGGTGACGCCTCCCTGGATACGATGGTGGGCGAGGGTGGTAGCCTTGGGCGAGGCGGTATGATCACCAAGCTGCGTGCCGCGCGTCTGGCTGCTCGCTCGGGCACAGAGACGGTGATCGCCAGTGGCCGCAATGAGACATGCGTTACCTGCGTGGCCGATGGCAAGCCTGTGGGTACATGGCTGAGCTCAGGCGAGCGTCCACAGAACGCCCGCAAGCAATGGCTGGCCAGTCTGGTACAGGAGCAGGGTACGCTGGTGCTGGACGAAGGGGCCGTACGAGTGCTCAGGGAGTCAGGGCGCAGTCTGTTGCCAGTGGGTGTGGTGAGTGTAGAGGGTAGTTTTTCTCGCGGTGACATGGTGGCGTGTACCGACCCGGCAGGCCATGAAGTGGCTCGCGGTCTGGTCAACTACAACGCCGATGAGGCTCGCCTGATCAAGGGCTCCGCCTCAGCCGCCATCAATGACATTCTCGGTTACGGTGGAGACAAGGAATTGATCCACCGCGATAACCTGGTACTGGTGTGATATGACCTCTAACCTCACCGCGCTACTCATTGTTTACTGCCTGTGCATTG
>CALINF010000010.1 GCA_938045215.1 uncultured Halieaceae bacterium
AACAGATCGCGAACTTCGACCGTCGTGCCGCGGGGATGTGGTGCTGGCTTTACCTGCACTTCCATCTCGCGTCCCTCAGACAGCGCACTGTGGCCTTCACTGCCGTGATCATGAGCGTTACTGGTCAGCGCCAGGCGAGAAACTGAACCGATACTGGCCAGAGCTTCGCCCCGAAAACCCAGGCTCCCCACCTGCTCCAGATCTTCCAGCGAACTGATCTTACTGGTGGCGTGGCGCTCCAGGGCCAGCGCCAGATCATCGGCTTGAATTCCCCCGCCATTGTCGCGAATACGGATAAGTTTGGAGCCGCCCGCCTCCACATCGATATCAATGCGAGTGGCACCTGCGTCGAGACTGTTCTCAAGGACTTCCTTCACCACCGATGCCGGTCGCTCTACAACCTCGCCCGCGGCAATCTGGTTGGCCAACCGCGCGCTCAGGCGGTGAATCAGGGACATGGGCGTTGGTCTACT
Organism: uncultured Halieaceae bacterium; assembly: GCA_938045215.1. GTDB lineage: Bacteria > Pseudomonadota > Gammaproteobacteria > Pseudomonadales > Halieaceae > CALINF01. Next base: position 474 of record CALINF010000010.1, read on the forward strand.
TTGTTGTTGGGTTCACACGGTGGCTGCCCGAAGGAGCCAGCCGTAAAGTCAGGTTGTCGGGATCGTTAATTTTTGGCCTACCATGATACGCGTGTCATTCAGCCCGTTACGGCTCTTTAGCTCATTCACCGACACATTGAATCGCTGGGCGATGCCAGACAGTGTATCACCACGCGCAATGGTGTACTGCTGTCCACCTTGCTGTTTACGCCACGCTAGCAGTGTGCCCGATGGCGGATGCATCACAAACCAATCCTTGATGCCTGCGTAGATTTGCACGGCCATTTTTTTCTGGTAACCACGGGTGGCCAGCTTCTTTGCCTCCCCGGGATTAGAGATAAAGCCGGTCTCGATTAAAATAGAAGGGATATCGGGGCTTTTCAGTACGGCAAACCCCGCCTGCTCCACGTTCTTCTTGTGTAAGCGGGCAACCCGGTCCATCTTGCGCAGCACGTTATCGCCCAGTTTGAGGCTGGTATCCAGGGTAGATGTCATGGACAAATCGGCCAGCACGCCAGCCAAAACATCGTCTTTGTCTGACAAGCTTACCCCGCCAACCAGGTCGGCCGCATTCTCACGCTGCGCCAGATACCGCGCCGCTGTGCTGGTAGCACCCCGGGTAGACAGGGCATACACCGATGCACCGTTGGCCTCCTTACGCTTGAATGCGTCGGCGTGAATAGAAACAAACAGGTCGGCCTGGCGCTTGCGCGCAATGTCGCGACGACCTTTTAAGCTGATGTAGTAATCACCCGAGCGCACCAGGGTGGGATCAAAGCCGGGCTCTTTCTCCAACAGCCGGTAAAGCTCCTTGGCAATCGCCAATACCACATGCTTCTCGCGCAATCGGTTTGGTCCGGTAGCCCCTGGATCTTCACCCCCGTGTCCGGCATCGATGGCGATGATCAGGTCACGTTTGCCCGAAGACTGGGTAACACTCTTCTTGACGGCCTTGGTGGGTCGATTTTTGTCGTACAGATCCAGCACCAGGCGGTGGCCGGCTTTCTCATTTGCCTTCAGAGTGAAACTGCGAGGGTCGACGCTTTCACCCATATCCAGCACAACCCGCAGGTTTTTGCCTTCGCGCACACCAGAGCGAATCGACTTCACTGGCGTCTCACCCAGCTGCAGGTCATCCAGCGTGGTCTTCAGTTGAGTATTGGATACATCCAACACGATGCGCGACGGATTTTGCAATACGAGCAGTGTGTGTTCAGCAGGATCACTCAGGTCAAACACAATGCGCGTGTGATCCGGAGCGCGCCACAAACGCACATCCTTTACCTCGGCCGCCCACGTCGACGACGCGCTCAGCACTATTAGAGCCAGAAATGCCCCTAATGCCCTGTTCATAACACTCCCGCTCTGTGATCTCTCACAGAGGCGATTCTGCTTATTGTTCAGCCCATCCCCTGCAGGCCCGTCACAACGACCGCCCCTGCCGTCGTCTGCGAACATAGCGTTACACAACGCCCAGAGCCAGACTTTACTATGGTAATCACTAAATCTGCAGGTGGCAAAACCCCACTGCCACGCTCGGGCCACTCTATCAGACAGATAGTCGTGGCAGTGAAATAGTCCCGTATGCCCATAAACTCAAGCTCCTCGGGATCGCCCAAACGGTACAGATCAAAATGGTAAACAGTAAAGCCAGTAAAATCGTAGGGTTCTACCAGGGTGTAGGTGGGACTCTTCACCGCACCGGCGTGCCCGAGTGACTGGATAAATCCCCGGCTGAGCGTGGTTTTACCCATCCCCAGGCCTCCGTGCAGGTACATCACGCAGCCTGGCTCTGTAACCTTGGCCAGCCGCTGACCCAGCGTGACCATCGCGTTCTCGTCATCCAGCTCCAGCGTCAGCTTGATGCCTGTCATCCCAGCAGCGCTCGCATAGGCGCGATAAGGTCTGTTGCCAGTAAGCCTCTTTCTCCCTCTTCTGCGGCAGCGATATCGGCCGCCGCTGCATGTAGAGACACACCAAGTGCAGCGGCATCAGTCAGACTCAACCCCTGCGCCACCAGGCTGCCCAGAACGCCACTGAGCACGTCACCCATACCACCACTGGCCATACCCGGGTTGCCATAATCGCATAGCAACGTTGACTCTGCCGAGCGCACGAGCGTGCCGTTGCCTTTGAGTACTGCCACGCCACCGTATGCCTCTTGCAGTGCAGCAGCAGCGGCAAAGCGATCTTTTTGCACCTGCGCATTACTCTGCCCCAACAGGCGCGCTGCCTCACCGGGGTGCGGAGTGATGATCCAATTGGGGCGTGGCGCTTGCTTGATGCCGCGACTCAGCGCCAGCAGATTGAGTGCATCAGCATCGAGAATAAGCGTTTTATTACTATCGGCGGCAACCTGCAGCATCTGCTCAGACCACTCACTCTGGCCAAGCCCAGGCCCAACAACGAGCACGTTTGCTTCATCAACCATCGCCAGCAGATCGAGACTACTGTGGATACCACGCGCCATTGCCTCGGGCATGCGAGCGACAACGGCCGGCACATGCTCCGGGCGGGTCGCCACACGAACGAGGCCGGCGCCGCAACGCAGCGCAGCCTCTGCCGCCATTATGGCTGCCCCGGCCATACCGTAATCGCCACCTATAATCAGTACATTGCCAAACATGCCCTTGTGTGAGGCCGCCAGCCGAAGGGGCAATTGCTCTAGCAACACTTCAAGGTCCAGGCGTAACGCCGAAGACGGCAGCGCATCTATCACGTCGGCGGGAACCTCGAGGCCCGCGAATTCGATCTCGCCACAGTAATCGGGGCCATTGGCAGTCAACAGACCGCGCTTCAATCCAATGAAACTGATCGTGACATCGGCGCGCACAGCCACGCCAAGCACCCGCCCGGTGTCTGAGCACAGCCCGGAAGGGATATCCAGGGCAAGCACAGGTAAGCCCAGCCCGTTTACCTGTGCGATAGCGTCAACGTAATCACCGCGCACATCACCTCCCAGGCCTGTACCCAGCATGGCGTCTACCACAATACCCAGGGGCACAATCGTTCCATCAAACGGTTGCACCTCCACTCCATTGGCCAATGCCTGCTTACGCGCGATCAGTGCATCGCCGTCTATCTTGTCAGGATCGCCCAACTGCAGCACAGTCACCTGCAACCCTCGTTTGTGGGCAATATCAGCCAGCAGAAAACCGTCACCACCGTTGTTACCAGTGCCACACAACACCTGCAGCTGCACGGCGCTTGGCCATTGTGACTGTAAACAATCAAATGCGGCGTGCGCAGCCCTTGCCATCAGCGTGATGCCGGGTATTCCGCTCTTGATTGCTGCACGATCCAGCACCCGTGTCTGCGCTGCCGTATACAGCGGTTCCATTGCTTTGTAATTCATATCCGACCAAGTCTCCCCAGATGTGGCAGAATTATACGATGCTCACCTAACAATGGCGCCATCCATGGGTTCGCCCAACTCCAGCGAATCAGATTCGCAAACCGCAGTAGCTCTAACGTCTGAACAGCGCACCCGGCTCACGCAGCGTATTAAAGGCTGGGCAGTGGAGTTCGGTTTCTCAGATGCGCGCATCGCCGACATCAATCTGACTGAGCATGAGGACTATCTCCAGAAATGGCTGGATCGAGGCTATCACGGCAGCATGGGTTATATGCAACAGCACGGGATGAAGCGAGCCCGTCCTGCTGAACTGGTGCCCGGCACTTGCAGAGTTATTACGGTTCGGCTGGACTACCTGGCCGATGATACGCAGCCACTAGCCATTCTTGATTCGCCAGAAAAAGCATTTATATCGCGTTACGCCCTCGGGCGCGACTACCACAAACTTATGCGCAAACGACTGGCCAGGCTGGCAGAACATATTACGCAGAGCGCCGGTGGCGGAAGTTACCGGGCGTTCGTAGATAGCGCGCCAGTGCTGGAACGTGCATTGGCGGAAAGAGCTGGCATGGGCTGGATCGCGAAAAATACCATGTTGATCAATGAAAAGGCCGGCTCCTGGTTCTTCCTGGGAGAGATATACACTGACCTGCCACTGGAACCGGACGCGCCTCAGACCAGCAAACATTGCGGCAGCTGCAGCGCGTGCCTAGACATCTGTCCAACCAATGCCTTTGCAGGACCCTTTGAGCTCGACGCACGCAAATGTATCTCCTACCTCACAATCGAGCACAAGGGCAGCATCGACCCCGCACTGCGACCGCTCATGGGGAACCGTGTTTTTGGTTGTGACGACTGTCAGCTGGTATGCCCCTGGAACAAGTTTGCGCAGACGACTCGCGAGAGCGATTTCAAGCCCAGGCACGGCCTGGATGATGTGGAGCTTGTCGAATTATTCCTGTGGGATGAAGAGACTTTTCTGTCCAGAACCGAGGGTTCGGCGATCCGACGCATTGGCTATGAGCGCTGGTTGCGCAATCTCGCGATCGGGCTTGGAAATGCACCCAGCAGTGAAAAAGTTATCGGCGCCCTGCGGTTTCGCGCTAACGACAATTCAGAACTTGTGCGCGAACATGTGAACTGGGCCCTAAATCGGCACATATAACCTTCCTGCGAGGCTGTAACATGGACTACACTCTCCCTTAACTGGCGGTTACGCGGCCTACAGCGAAAAACAATAGCGACGGCTGTGCATGATGCACAGGAAAAACGGGAGCAGGGATGACACAGTTTGCGGCCAGTACTCACTCCGGGCTCATACGCAATCACAATGAAGACAGCTTCGAAACAAGCCCGGAGCTGGGACTGTGGTTGGTAGCTGATGGTGTGGGCGGTCACTCTGGTGGCGAGGTCGCGAGTGCCATAGTGAAAGACACGATGGTGCAGGAAGTCGCCAATGGCACGCCCTTGGTCGACGCTGTTCACAAAGCCCACCGCGCTGTACTTGACGAGATCAAACGACGCAACGGCGCCAGCGACATGGGTTCAACCCTGGTGGCCTTAAAACTCGATGGCAAGAGCTATGAAATTGTCTGGGTAGGCGACAGTCGTGCCTATTTGTTTGATGGTGGCTTGCATCAGCTGTCACGCGATCATAATCCTGTCAGTGAACTGCTCGCTACAGGCGCAATCACCGCCGATCAAGCCGCAACACATCCCGATCGCCACGTGCTGAGCCAATCGATGGGCGTCGCAGAAAGTATTCAAGTCAACCCGGGACATATTTCGGGTCAACTGGAAGAGGGTCAGCAGATCCTGCTTTGTAGTGACGGCCTCAGTGACGAGGTTAGAGACGAAGGCATTGCTGAGATTATGGGTCAGCAACGCACCCCACAGACGCAGGTGGACGCACTGGTGAACATGGCCCTGGCCAATGGTGGCAGAGACAATGTATCGGTAGTGGTTGTGGGAGAACCCGCGCATGGCGGAGAAGGTGCCGCACCGGTAACACATGACCTGGAAACGACACAGAATATTGGTCAAGCCATCTCCCACGCGGCTGCAGATCGCGTGAATCATGGTGGCAAAATCTGGCTGTTGGTGGCTGCCATGGTCATTGTCGGACTATGGCTCTGGCTATGATGCCAGCCTTCCACCAAACCCCGACCAACTGGCGGATACAGCGTGCAGGCAGTTGGTTCTAACGTCGGACGATTTCGCATTGATAGACTGCTCTTCCAGAGCGCCTCTACCTCCATCTATTGTGCTGTAGATGATGCCAACAACACCCTTGTTGCTCTGAAGCTTGTCAACGCTCACCAAGCAGGTGACCAGAATGCCCAGGAGCGCTTGCTAGCTGAGGGAAGCGTAGCCAGTTTGCTGAATCATCCCAATATTGTGCAGTTGCTTGAGGTCGGGGAAACCGGTGGGAAAGCCTACATCAGCATGGAACTGGTGACGCAGCCCACGCTGGCACAATACCTCCAGGAACAAGGCACCCTACCTGTAGCTCAGGCATTGACTATTACACGGGACATCGCGGCCGCTTTGCAGCATGCCCACGATCGCGGTCTCGTGCATCGGGATATCAAACCCGGCAATATCTTCACGGGCGATGCCAGCACACCCGCACGACTGGGAGATTTTGGCATCGCGCTACCGCTGCGTCCCACAAGTGTTGGGCAGAAGCGTGATGCACTAGATGTATACGCCACACCCAGGTATATGTCGCCAGAACAAGCAAAGGGGCGCAGCGTTGATGCGCGAAGCGATCAATACTCGCTAGGTGCCATACTGTTTGAGATGCTAACGGGGCAGGTGCCTCACGACGGAGCCAGCCTGAATACACTAATGGGACAGATAGCCAATCAACCACCTGCCAAGCTGCGATCAGTTAAGCCGCAACTATCCCGATCGCTAGAGCGATTGGTGCAGAGGTTGATGCAAAAAAAGCCACAGAAACGGTTTGCAGATTGCCAAGAGCTGATTCTGGCGCTGGATCAGATTATCGAAAGTTTGAGCAAGGATGCCGCCCACAGCGCAACCCAGTGATCACCTGAGCTTGCCCCGCCTGACGCGGCCTATTGCTTAAGGTCAGCGTCTGTCGGAGCCTGGATGAAGGTCGTCTTATTCATCGCACTTTGCTCGCTGCGCGGCCTGGAGAAGGTCTCGTTAACGCGAAATATAATGTCGTGGAAGCGGATCTCGTCTTCATGCCGCAGTGCTTGCCGCCCATCAACTGTTCGGCCATTGATAACCGTACCATTGGACGAGCCTAAGTCCTCTACGTAGAGCTGATCTTCCACTACCTCCAACTTGGCGTGCTGGCGCGACACGTGAGGACTCACAATAGCGATATCACTCTCCAATGCGCGGCCCAAAACAACTGGCTGGCTCACCCCGAAGCTCAAACCTGCCAATGGACCTGTTTCTGCACTCAAAATCCAGTGATACTCCGGATGTTCGTCACCCTTGCGAAAATAGGTCGTTACACCATTGTGGCGACGGTCTTCAATTGGCGGAATATTAGACAGTACCCTGCGCTCTACGAACGAGGTCGTACGGACGATGCCATGCTGTGTGATCTGGAAAAACCAGGCCAGCAAGAAAGTAACCGGGAAACCCAGAACAGCCAGATAGAGGAAGTTCCGCGAGGCCTCATCGGAATCAAATCCTATCGCTGGAAACAGAATATCCCCTACCTGCAGAGCACCCCAGCACAGTACGATATACAGCACGCAAGTGCGTAACACCTTGCGACGCCTGAGTTCTCTAAAAAATGACCCTGATGAGTTTTGCGTCTTTTCCATTCTGGTCCTTACTCACCTCACTCGTCCTTTGAACACACTACACCACGGGGCAGTAGCCAGACCCATGCCCCACAAAACCATACTCTCACTTGTGAATTACGTCCATCCTGAATAAAAGTTGGTTCACGCGCTAACTTTACGTCTGAATGAAATAGTCGCGGTAATAGCGCAGCTCGTCAATAGACTCACGAATATCATCAAGCGCCAAATGCGTAGCCGACTTGGTAAAACCCGCCTCCAGTGAAGGTCTCCAGCGTTGCATCAGAATTTTCAGCGTGCTCACATCCAGGTTGCGGTAGTGAAAATACTGCTCCAGTTCCGGCAAGTGCCTCGCCATAAAGCGCCGATCCTGACAGATGGAGTTGCCGCACATGGGTGAGGTATTGGGTGGTACCCACGACCGTAAAAACTCGATTGTCTCGCTTGCTGCCTTTGCGGGGTGATACTCACTTGCGCGCACCCGATCAACCAGACCGGAAGCCGTATGATGCGAGGTATTCCACTCATCCATGGCCGCCAGACGAGTGTCATCCGTGTGAATAGCGATCACGGGACCCTCTGCCAGCGTGTTCAGCTTACTGTCGGTCACGATGGTAGCAATTTCAATCACCACGTCATTGTCTGGATCAAGCCCTGTCATCTCCAGATCGACCCAGATCAGGTTGTCAGCGTCTTGCATGCGCAGTTCCTGCTATTTGAGAACCGACAGTGTAACAAATTGTCTCGACACTCGACCTCCTACAACCCAATAATGGTGACATGTCCAAACGCAAGCTCACCCGGCGACAAGCCTGGCGGGTCAACAAGATTCAGGAAGAGCGCGAAAAGCGCGCAGATCTTCGCACCCAGAAAGTCGAAGATACCCTTGGAGCGGGCGACCTGGGCCCGGAGCAAGAAGGCCTGGTTACCGCGCACTTCGGCACACAGGTACAAGTAGAATCTACTTCGGGCTCAGTACTTCGATGCCATATAAGGGCCAATATAAGTGGTCTCGTTACAGGTGACCGCGTTATCTATTGCGCGGGCGACCCCATCGGGGTGATCGTGGCGCAGCGCGATCGCACCAGTGAACTGAAGCGTCCTGATGCCTACGGCAATCTAAAACCTGTTGCAGCAAATATCGATCAGATTTTTGTTGTCATCGCACCCTACCCTGAACCGCATGGCAACCTGATCGATCGCTATCTTGTGGCCGCCGAGACGGTTGGCATTGAGCCAGTAATACTACTCAATAAAACGGATTTGTTAGAGGACGATCCAGCACTGGAAGAGTCTATAGAGGATCTGCTGTCTATTTATCCGGGACTTGGATATCGGATTCTCAAAGTCAGCAGCCAGCGCGGTGGGCTGGAGTCGCTTCACGCCGCACTGTCGCAGCGCGTGAGCGTGCTCGTTGGTCAGTCCGGCGTGGGGAAATCGTCGCTGGTGAATGCCCTGCTGCCTGAGGTCGATTTACGGATTGGCGCATTGTCGGAAAATACGCTCAAAGGTGTGCACACCACAACAACTGCTCAACTTTTTCACTTGCCCACAGGGGGCAGCCTCATTGACTCACCCGGCATCCGTGAATTTGGTCTGTGGCATATGAACAAGGAGCAGGTCGAACAAGGGTTTCGTGAGTTCCGCGATGTGCTGGGCACCTGTAAGTTTCGTGACTGCCAGCACCAGATGGAGCCCGGTTGCGCGATCCTGGCAGCGGTTGAGACAGGTGCTATCTCGGAGCGGCGGCTGGCCAGCTATCGCCACATTGTCGGCTCACTGGACGACTGACCAGCGCTTAATCCAGAACTGCCAGTGCCTCTCCAAGTCGTGTCGTGGTACCGGCCTGATAACTGTCGTGCCAATCTATCGCGTCTTTTGCAAACAACAGGATCACCGTTGAGCCTAGCTTGAAGCGCCCCATCTCCTCACCTTTCTTCAAGTGAATCGATTCAGGTGCAGCGGTGTAGTCATGCAGATGCGGCATTGTGGGTGGCGGCGCTACCTGACCCGACCAGACCGTTTCTATTCCGGCAACGATCATAGCTCCCACCAGAATCATCGCCATGGGGCCCACCTCTGTATCGAAGTAGCAAACAAGACGCTCGTTGCGCGCAAACAGGCGATCCACATTCTCCGCCGTTGTGCCGTTTACAGAGAACAGCTTACCGGGGATATAGC
>CALINF010000011.1 GCA_938045215.1 uncultured Halieaceae bacterium
TGCTCCAACTGGAAGTTGTGGTAATCCATCACCTCCCGCAGCCTGCTTTCGAATCGAACCGGGTCTTTCAGGTCACCCAGGCGCAATCCACGTCGAGCCGCCTTGTCCTCATAGGCAGGACCGATGCCGCGACCGGTTGTACCAATCTTGGCGTTACCGCGCTTGGCTTCTCGTGCCAGATCCAGTGCCACGTGATACTGCAGGATCAGCGGACACGCCGGCGAAATTTTCAGCCGCTCGCGTACCGGTACGCCCTTTTCCTCCAGTTCGGCTATTTCTTTGAGCAGGGCCTCGGGCGACAGTACAACCCCGTTGCCGATCAGGCCTTGCACGCCTTCGCGCAGTACACCTGATGGGATCAGGTGCAGTACCGTTTTCTTTCCGTCAATAACGAGTGTATGACCCGCGTTGTGACCGCCCTGAAAGCGCACCACGGCACTGGCCTGATCGGTCAGCAAATCCACTATCTTGCCTTTGCCCTCATCACCCCATTGGGTGCCCAGGACGACTACGTTTTTACTCATGCTGCTATGCCTGTGTTACGTGCTCAGGGATTCAAAGCCACAACCACCCACTCGCCATTCTGACGGACAAGTTCGCGGTCACAGCGTGTATCTGGTCTTTCCGCCAGACGATTAATCACAATTTCTCCAGCCTCGCGCAGGCGGGCTACGGCTTGATCCAGTACTGGATCTGCCTGATTGGGCTTGCTGATTGCCCCGCGTGCCTGCGGTGCTACTCGACTCAACGCCGTTATCGCTTTCAGGTCGGTCGCAAAGCCCGTCGCAGGGCGTGCCCGACCATACACTTCACCCACATTGTTATATCGTCCGCCATTGGCAAGCGCCTGACCATAGCCGGGCACATAGGCGGCAAACACAATACCGGTGTGATAGTGATAACCGCGCAGCTCGGCCAGGTCAAAATAGATCGAAAGACCTGGATGCTGGGCTGTGAGTGCGTCCGCTACGGTGTGCAACTTTTCAACCGCAGCCAGAGCGCCATTGGCATCATCGCTAAACAGCTCTCTGGCACGGCCTAAAACGGCGGCATCACCATGTAAATCGAGTAATCCGAGCACCAACTTCGTGGCGTGCTCACTCACCCCTTCCAGCGCCAGCGTGAGATCCGGGCGCGATTTGCGTTGCAGGGCATCAAAGATTGTTGCCTCTTGCTCCGGGCTGAGTGCGGCGCTTTTAAGTACCGCGTCGTAAACGCCCACATGCCCAAGGTCGAGTGTAATGTCCTCTAGGCCTGCGGCAGCCAGCGTGGCCAGCATCAAACCAATAATCTCCAGATCAGCCGCTTCACTGGTGTCGCCATACAGCTCTGCACCCAGTTGTATGGGGGAGCGTGAGGCCATCAGGGTCTTGGGCTGTGTGTGTAGCGTGGAGCCTGCATAGCAAAGACGCGAAATACCGGTTTCGCCCAGACTGTGGGCGTCTATCCGCGCCACCTGAGGGGTGATATCCGCCCTTATTCCCAAACTGCGACCGCTCAGTTGGTCGGTCATCTTGAAGGTCAGCAGATCGAGATCGGCGCCCAGGCCAACCAATAAGGACTCGGTGAACTCCATGAGCGGAGGGATAACCAACTGATAACCCCAACTGGCAAACAGGTCCAGCAGCGCGCGCCGCAGGTGCTCGACAGCCGCTGCCTGCTCAGGCAGCACCTCTTCCACCCCATCGGGCAGTTGCCAGCGATCTACGGTAGTCATGCTTACGTGCCTAATTCACCAAATACAACATCAATAGCCCCAGCAACATGCTGCCTAGGCCGATATTTCTAATCACACGATCGTCCATCTGGGCCACAGACACGATCATCTGGCGCCAGCGCTGTGGGCTGAGAAACGGAAGCATGCCTTCAATAATCAGTACCAGTGCCAGCGCAACCGGGAGTACCTGCCAGAAATCCATAGTGCCTCGCGGTTGTTACCACACAAAAAACCGCGGGCTCAGCGTTTGTGGGCCAAACGCCGAATCCCACGGTTGAAGAATTCTATCACAGCCGCCGCAGTTGGCGCCTGTGATTATTACCCGCTACTTACCGCCTTTGGAGTCCTTCAGATAACGAAAGAATTCACTGTCTGGCTGAATCAAAATGATATCGCCAGACCCCTGAAAGGAGTTCTGATAGGCATTGAGACTGCGAGTGAACGAGTAGAACTCCGGATCCTGATTAAAGGCCTCGGCGTAAATACGAGTGGCCTCAGCATCACCCGTACCGCGAAGCTCCTCAGATTCACGATAGGCGTTCGCTTTCAATACGGTAACCTCACGATCAGCCGCTGCACGAATACCCTCGGCCAGTTCCTGACCCTGGGAGCGGTGCTCACGCGCCTCTTTCTCACGCTCGGCATTCATCCTGCGATAGACAGACTCAGACACATCCGGTGGCAGGTCGATCTTCTTCACCCGCACATCAACCACCTCAACACCCAATTCTGCCTGGGCAGCGGCATCAATTTGCTTGGTGAGATCTTCCATCAGTTGATCACGCTCGCCGCTCACAACCTCCTGAATGGTTCGCACTGCCACCTGGTTACGCAGGCCATCGTTGATACGCTGAGCCAGCAGACCCATTGCGCGCGACTCCTCACCGTTAGTTGCGGTGTAGAACTTTGACGTATCAAACACCTTGAACTTGGCGTAAGAGTCGACAATCAACGCCTTCTGCTCCTGGGTGAAGAAACGTTCAGGCTGCGAGTCTACCGTTAGCACACGTCCATCGAACTTACGGACATTGTTCACGAACGGTATTTTCCAGTGCAAGCCAGGCTGGATGTCAGGATTGACCACCTCACCAAACTTGAGCAAAACGCCCTTCTCGGTTTCTCTCATCAAGTACAGCGAGTTGCTAGCCAGAAATAGCACCAGCACCGCTAACAGGATTACCGTTACATTACGTCCCGACATATTAGCGACCTCCTCGACGATTACTGGTTGCTGCAGCATCCCGGCGCAGCTGCTCTGTTACAGCATTCGTCAGCTCCCGGATGTTGGAGCTATCCACGCTCATGCCACGTACTGAGCCACCAACGGCTGCAGCAGGTGCCAGCTTGTCCAGAGGCAGATACATCATGTTGTTACCACCTTCCACATCTACCATCACCTTATTGGTATTGCTGTATACACCTTGCAATGCGTCCAGATACAACCGCTCACGGGTCACTTCCGGGGCCTTTTTGTACTCGGTTAGCAACTTATTAAAGCGGTCGGCTTCACCCAATGCATTGGCAATTACCTCTTCCATGTAGGCGTTGGCCTCTTCGATCTGGCGCTGCGCCGCACCACGAGCCTCAGGCACGATGCCATTGGCATACGCCTGCGCCTCGTTCTTGACCCGCTCCTCATCCTCACGTGCCTTGATCACGTCATCAAATGCGGCCTGCACCTGCGACGGCGGCTTGGACTCGTCCACGTTTACAGTGGTAACCGAAATACCCGTTTCATACATATTCAGGTAGTCCTGCAAGCGCTGCTTAACCTCGATACCTATCTGTGCTCGACCTTCGGTGAGCACCATATTCATACCGGTTCCGCCAACTACGTGCCGCAAGGCACTTTGTGAGGCGTGCTGCAATGAACGCTCGGGGTCTCTAACCTTCAGTACAAAATCAGTCGGATTGTCGATTACGTATTGCACAGACAGGTTCACTTCGACGATGTTCTCGTCCTGGGTGAGCATAATCTCGCGGAAGCTAGCCGCCCGGACCTTGGTGGTATTAACCTTGGTCACTTCGTCGATCAGCGGCGGATTCCACTGCAGACCCGGCTGCACTGTCTCCAAAAACTTACCAAAGCGAAGCACAACACCACGCTCCTGCTGGTCGATCTGATAGAAACCCATCAGGGCCCACACCACGACTGCGCCGGTAATCAGCACACCGATCAACCCGCCAGAAACACCAGCACCGCCTGAGCCACCGGCTCCGCCTGAGGATTTACCCCCAAACAAACCGCCGAATTTTTCCTGCAGCTTTTTCAGTGCTTCATCGAGATCTGGTGGACCTTGATCGCCACCACCCCATGGATCCTTTGGCTTATTGTTGCCGCCACCCGGTTCATTCCAGGCCATAATTAGCTCCTAATTAAAAGTCGCGAAATTCTATCAGATTTTTTGGCCAGACGAGGCGTATTCGCTGGCCACTAAACGATTCCAGTCGGAACGTGGCATTCTCACGCTAAGGTGAGCTATGCCGTCGTCACCGTGCTGCTCCGCCTCTACAGCTCCCAGCTGATACAGGGCAGCACGCAGTCGACCCTGTGCGGGTGCCAGATGTAACTCCTGTGACACCATGTCCTGCCCCAGCAGCTCAACAATCGCTTCCAGCAGTAACTCTATGCCCTCACCGGATTTTGCGCTGACCCACACTCGCGTCGGTTTTCCATTCTCGTCACGATCAATACGGGCCGGTTGCTCTAGTAGATCGAGTTTGTTGTAAACGAGCAGCTGCGGGGTCTCGTGCGCGCCAATCTCGCTCAGCACTTCCTGCACCTGAAACATGTTCTCTTCACGATCTTCACTGGCGCAGTCCACAACCTGCAGCAGTAAATCAGCGCTGCGTGTTTCCTCCAGCGTGGCCTTGAACGCTTCCACCAACTTGTGCGGCAAATGGGCAATGAACCCCACGGTATCTGCCAGCACCACGGGGCCGATATTGTCGAGCTCGAGCCGACGCAGGGTAGGGTCCAGCGTTGCAAACAACTGATCAGCAGCGTAGACATCCGCATCAGTCATGCGATTAAACAACGTGGATTTACCCGCATTGGTATACCCCACCAACGACACGGTGGGTATTTCCGCCCGACGCCGGGCACGCCGACCCTGGTCACGCTGTTTAGTTACCTTCTGCAGCCGTCCGGATATCGACTTGATGCGTGCGCGCAACAACCGGCGGTCGGTCTCAAGCTGGGTTTCACCTGGACCACGCAAGCCTATCCCGCCCTTCTGGCGCTCAAGGTGAGTCCAGCCGCGAACCAGCCGTGAACTGATATGTTCCAATTGGGCAAGCTCTACCTGCAACTGACCTTCCCGGGAACGTGCCCGCTGGGCGAAGATATCGAGAATCAGGCCTGTACGATCGAGCACCCGACAGCACAGCACCTCTTCCAGATTACGCTCCTGACTGGGGCTAAGCACATGATTGAACATCACGATCTCTGCCTCGTGCAACCGCACTTCCTCAGCGATCTCTTCAAGCTTGCCTTTACCGACGAACGTTCTCGAATGGGGTGTATCGCGCGAGCCCATCACAAAGGCAACAGGATCTCCTCCTGCGGACAGGACGAGTTCTTCGAATTCGCGGGGGTCTTCCCGCTCGGATTCACTAGCTAGATTCAAATGCACGAGCACCGCTCGTTCACCCGAATCGGGACGATCAAAAAACAATACTACCTCGCAGCCGTTGGAACGGTGTTGGCCCCGGAGCAATAAGTGCTCAGGGCATGTCGCTGCCTAGCTGTCGTCATCGTCTTCAGGTGGATTTTGCATCGGCACGCGCACAACGCGCGAAGGCACCACCGTTGAGATGGCATGCTTATACACCATCTGACTGACTGTGTTTTTAAGCAGTACCACGAACTGATCGAATGACTCGATCTGTCCCTGCAACTTAATGCCGTTTACCAGGTAAATGGAAACGGGTACGCGTTCCTTACGCAGAATATTCAGGTAAGGGTCTTGTAGCGTGTGCCCTTTTGACATATCTATCTCCTACCAGGCTCAAATCGAGCCAAAAAAAATTAAACTGACCTCTTATCCATCCCGCATCCAGCCGTGCCAGCGCGGATAAAACAATGGGCCCTCAATACAACTGATACCAAGTATAGTGCATATGGATGCGTCAGGCAGGCCACCCTCTCTTGGGAGGCACCAACCGCGCAGCAGCCATAAGCCGCTCCACATTACTACAATGGGTACTACGTAAGGGAATTCAAGACCAGATCGCATGGATTCTGGACAAAACTCATTCCTTTACCGTCAGACAAGCCCGAATCCACAACGTTCCCTTCACGATCGGTGATAATCCAGACCAGATCGGGCCACTTTCTCAGCCAGGTTAGCTGCCGTTTGGCCAGTTGCCGCGTGGCTGCAATGCCCCGCGTGACAGCCTCCTCAAGGTCCACCGCACCCTCCAGATGCTCCCAAAGCTGACGATAGCCAACCGCGCGAATGGCCGGCAGGTCCGCATTGAGATCGCCCCGTTGGTGTAATTGCCGCACTTCTGCAAGAAAACCCGCCGCCATCATCTGCTCAAACCGCAGCGCTATGCGCTCGTGCAGTACTCCGCGATCCTGTGGACACAACGCAATCTGCAGCAGACGAAAGCGCTCGGCCGCCAGAGGCGGGGTTTGCGGATGCGATTGCCAAACTGACAGAGGTATACCACTGGTGCGGTACACCTCCAGCGCCCTTGCCAGACGCTGTGAGTGATTGGGATGAATACGCGCAGCGGATACTGGATCTACCTCAAGCAGTTTCGCATGCAGAGCTGGCCATCCCTCGCGCTCGGCCTCGCCTTCGATCTGCGACCGCATGACAGGGTCGGCAGGAGGCATCTCGTTCAACCCCTCAACCAGGGCCTTGAAATACAACATGGTACCGCCCACCAGTATTGGCACCTTGTCTCGCGCGACTATCTGATCAATCAGGGGAACAGCGTCTGCCACGAAATCAGCTGCCGAATAAGGCTCGGCAGGATCGCGGATATCAATCAGATGATGCGGGTAGTCGGGCTTGGCACTACCGATATCCAGACCTCGATACACCAGTGCAGAGTCGACACTGATTAACTCGCCACCCAGAGCCTTAGCCAGCTCAATGGCAAGATCGGTTTTGCCTGAGGCAGTTGGGCCCATCAGCAGGATGACCAGTGGCCGCGGGTCCAATCTGTTAGCGCCCTCTCAGGAACAGCTTGTCCAGTTCCTCGAGCGTCAATTGAGTCCAGGTGGGCCGGCCATGGTTACACTGACCTGAGCGTTCGGTTTCCTCCATGTCTCGCAGCAATGCATTCATCTCTGGCAGAGTCAGGCGCCGGTTGGCGCGCACCGAACCGTGGCAGGCCATGGTGGAGAGTATTTCATCCATGTGTGCCTCAATCCGGTCTGAGCTGCCGAACTCAATCAGGTCCGACAGTACGTCGCGCAGCAATTGCTCTATATCGGAGTCGCGTAAAGACACGGGTATCTGGCGAATCAGCAGCGTTTCGGGTCCCGCGATGTCGACCGCCAGACCCAGCGCCGCAAACAATTGTGCACTTTCTGCAGCAATTTCCACTTCCCGTTCGCTCACCGCAACCGCCTGCGGCACCAGCAGCGGCTGGCTGCGGATACCCTCTGATTCGCGCGCGAGCTTGAGTCGTTCATAGGTAATGCGCTCATGAGCCGCGTGCATATCAACCAAAATCAAGCCCTGCGCATTCTCAGACAGAATATAAATCCCCATGAGCTGTGCCAACGCATAGCCCAGCGGCGGCACTTCTTCTTCGGTCCCCTGCTCAGGCAGGGCAGGCGCCTGATGCAACTGGCCGTAGCTGCGCATCTGTTCCATCGCGCCGCCTGGCAGCGGGCGGTTGGGGACACCATAGCCTGATACCCCCTGCGAAGGCGCACCCCAGGCGAGCGCGCTTTGGCTGGCCACCTCACCGGTGCGTGTGTCGATCAGCCCACCTTCGCCGTCTGCCACCGTGTGCTCGGGCAGTTGATCTGAGGGGCGTACATCGGCCAGCGCACGATGCAGACTACTGAAGATAAAACTGTGTACAGCACGACCATCGCGAAAGCGCACCTCGTGCTTGGTGGGGTGTACGTTTACATCCACCTGCGAGGGATTGAGATCAAGGTAAAGAACGAATGCAGGATGGCGACCGTGATACAGCACATCCCGGTAAGCCTGTTTCACAGCATGGGCAATCAATTTGTCACGTATCACTCTGCCGTTGACAAAAAAGTACTGCAGGTCGGCCTGGCTGCGTGACAAAGTGGGCAACCCAACCCAACCCCACAATTTGAACTGCGGTGTATCACTCTCTACATAAATGGCCTGCTCCATGAATGCGGGTCCGCAGACAGTGGCTACACGCCGCTGCCGTTCGGCATCACTTTCACCCGGCTGCAGGTTATGAATCACCTTGCCGTTGTGACGCAGGCTGA
>CALINF010000012.1 GCA_938045215.1 uncultured Halieaceae bacterium
CTGCGTCGGCGACTAGGGCATCGTCATAGATAAACTATGGGTCATAACGCTGATTGCCTCTGCTCGTAAATCGCCTGTCAACTTGTCGAGTTCACCACCGTCAAGCCATACCCCTTTACACTGGGGGCATCTATCTATGACGATCATATGAGCAATCTCCTTTTTCATCGCAGATCCATCCAGCGGACACGAATGAGTGTTTTCCTCAGCAGCATCCAGAATCAACCGCATCTCCTGCGCGCAGCTATCGCAGATAGGCTGCACGTCTTCCTCATTGCGTGTTCTTTGTCCGCAGCGATCACATTTGGGGGCGAAAATGGCCATATTATTGTCTCCTGATTACATTATCGGAACGCTTACTCTACCCAACGCCTCCGCCTAACAAAGACGGCTATAAAAATACGCTCGAAGCATGAGTATAACCGAACTACTGCCGCGCCTGACGTACTCTTTCTAACAGAAAAGTCCATTCGATCCAATGCAGTTCATGGAAGCGGGCACCATCTTCGAATCAATTCGAAAACTGATCAAACCCCGCTCGCTGGAAAGTCCCCCTACATGAATTATGCAACAGCATGCTCTATGCTATTACTATAGCCCTGTACTGAGAACGCGCCGATGCAACCCTATATACGCTACGCAACAGCGATAACGCTGCTTCTATCCGTGGTAGGTACACACGCCCAACAATCAGCTGAACCCAACCAAAACCCGCTGCGCAACGTCTATTTTGGTGAGACGCATGTGCACACAGCGTATTCACTGGACGCCTACCTGGGCGGCACGCGGCTGACGCCTTCCGATGCTTACCGTCATGCCAAAGGTGAGTCTGTGGTTGTGAACGGCAAGCCGCATAGGCTGCGCCGGCCGCTGGACTTCGCCGCCGTAACAGATCACGCAGAGTACCTCGGAGAGATGTATGCAGCCATGCATCCGGGGTCGCCCGGCAGTGACCAACCTCAGATAAAGGAGCTTGTTGCTCTCACCGACCCTGCCCAGCGGCGCGATTGGTTTCTAAAGTACGTTATCAGTAATACTCGAGGCGCTAACCCGCAGCACCTGCCCTTCTATCCTGGTGATGCTGTGGTTCGCAGTGGCTGGCAGGAACTTGTGAATGCAGCCGACACGCATTACGTTCCCGGACAATTCACAACCTTCCCTGCGTTCGAGTGGAGCAGTGCACCGGGCGGCGCGAACCTTCACAGGAATATTCTGTTTAGAAGCTCACAAGTACCAGACCTGCCAGTCAGCTCGTTTGAGATCCCACGAGAAGAAGCACTGTGGGACTGGCTGGCCGAGCAAGCAGCGGCAGGCGCGCGTGCTATCGCCCTGCCCCACAACTCAAATGCCAGCAAGGGATTGATGTTCCCGAACCAGCGCTCTAACGGCAAACCTCTCGATGAAGCCTATGCACGCCAGAGGGCCGAGTTTGAACGAGCTATAGAGATCATGCAGGTGAAAGGGAATTCCGAGGTGCACGCCAACTTCTGGGCAGCAGACGAATTTGCGGATTTTGAGAACGCTCCTAGCATGAAAAAATTCAATAAAAGAGTACCGCAAAAGCGCAACTTCGTTCGCGATGGACTGGTGCGTGGAATCGCGCTGCAATCCTCACTAGGGGGCAACCCTTACAAACTCGGATTGTTCGGCGGCACCGATAGTCATAATGGGGTGATGGGAGACACCGACGAAGATAACTGGGTCGGTGGCCACGGCTTCGAGGACGGCACGCCCGAGCGACGCCAGAGCGCGGAAGTTGGTGGCTGGCTCGCCGCCCGCGATCAGTCCCCCGGTTCACTCGCTGGTGCCTGGGCGACCAGCAATACTCGCGAGGCCATCTGGGATTCAATCTATAATCGGGAAGTGTTTGCCACCTCGGGTACGCGGATCCGCGTCCGATTCTTTGGCAGCTGGAGCTACCCGCAGGATTTGCATGACCGTCACGACAGAGTAGCTGTGGCCTACCGCGATGGCGTTCCCATGGGTGGCGATCTTCAGTCTGCTGATGCGGGCATGGCTCCTCGCTTTCTCGTTGCCGCAAGCAAGGATCCTCTTGGCGCGAACCTCGACCGGATACAGATAATCAAGGGGTGGGTCGACGCGCAGGGCAATCAGCATGACAAGGTTTTTGACGTCGACTGGTCTGGAGACCGCCAACTCGGCAGTAACGGCAAACTGCCATCAGTAGGAAATACTGTGGATGTTAAAACTGCAACTTATCTAAACAGCATCGGCGACAGCCAACTGGCGACCGTATGGCAGGACCCCGAGTTCGACCCCACATTGCCCGCACTCTATTACGCCAGGGTCATCGAAATTCCAACTCCGCGCTGGACTACCTACGATGCCGTAAGGGCTGGCCTGCCCTTACCAGAGGATGTTCCGGCGACAATTGCCGAAAGAGCCTGGAGCTCGCCTATCTGGTATACGCCCTAGGCTAAACACAGGGGCAGTCGGGGGGCAGCACAACATCCAGTGCTTTCGCAATGACTTCGAAGCGAATGGCTTCTGCCTCATAGGGTTCGCCATCAAGGTTGCAGGGCATACCATCGCTTGAATGCACCTCGAGAAAGTGCGTCTTGAAACGTCTCACGTATCTGCCATCGAGTTCAGAAGTCATAGCTTCCTTGATGACCGTGTCGATCTCGTTAGCCGGGAAAGCAAGAATCAACAACACATCCATCAAACCATCTGTTAACAGCGCAGTGGGTGCCAGTTGCTGACCACCTCCGGCCTGTCGACCATTGCAGATAGCCGCAACAATTGCACTCCCCTCTATCTCCCTATCCGCAGTGACAATTTTGCCTTGGTAGGGTTTGAAACCAAGCGCCTTGATCATACCCATCAGTGTGTAAGCGCCGCCCCCAAGAAAGGCTTTCAGCTCCGCAGGTGTTTGTGCAGTAACGTGAGCTCCGAAACCAGCTGTCGCCACATTAGCCACAACTCGATCATTTGCGGTCAAGGCGTCGATTGCTACCGGGCTCGCGTTGCAGGCGAGATCCAGGGCTGCGTCCAGCTCGGCTGGAATGCTACAGGCCGCAGCAAAATCGTTAGCCGTACCCAATGGCACAATCCCCAATGGCGGA
>CALINF010000013.1 GCA_938045215.1 uncultured Halieaceae bacterium
CCTGACATGCACTCGGCGAGCAAGCTGGTGGTTGAGCTTCAGGCCGTCGACAGGCTGCTGCGCATCAGCCGTGAAGAGGGCCGCCTCAGTGCGCAGGAGACAACCCGCGCCGTGGTGCGTGGCCTGGCGCACGAAATCAAGAATCCGCTGGGGGGTGTGCGCGGTGCAGCCCAGCTGCTGGCAAGGGAGCTGCCCGATCCGCGGCTCAGTGAATACACGGAAATCATCATCCGCGAGGCAGACAGGCTGCGCGACCTTGTTGATCAACTGCTGGGACCAAATCAGAATCCGAGGATGTCAGCCCTCAACATCCACGAGGTTATCGAGCATGTTCGCAATCTGATCGTGGCCGAGACTGACAACCGTATCACCATCGTTCGTGACTACGACCCCAGCTTGCCGGAGCTGCCGGGAGATCGATCTCAGTTAATTCAGGCCATCCTCAATATCGTGCGCAATGCCCTGCAGGCCGCACCGGAGCTGGATGATTGCCGGATCACACTGCGCACGCGCTCCCAACGACAGTTCACCGTAGGCGCGAAACGTCATCGCATTATTTGCAGAGTCGACATTATCGACAACGGTGGGGGAATACCCGAAGAACTCCAGCACGCCATTTTTGTACCCATGGTAACCGGCCGTGCAGATGGGACCGGGCTGGGCCTATCAATAGCTCAATCTATCATCGACCAACATGGCGGCCAGATTCTGTGCAGCAGCACAACCGGTCGTACCCGTTTTTCTATTTATCTACCGATGGAATCCCAAGATGCAGAAAGCCACTAAAGTCTGGGTCGTCGACGACGACAGCTCGATTCGCTGGGTGCTGGAAAGGGCACTGTCGCAGGCAGGAATAGAAAATGAGTGTTTTGAAACCGGCGATGACCTGCTCAATCGAATCGAGATCGATACCCCGGACGTCATCATCAGCGACATCCGCATGCCCGGCACCGATGGCCTGGAGTTGCTGTCACGAATAACTCACAGTCACCCGGATTTGCCCGTCATCATAACCACGGCGCACTCCGATCTTGATAGCGCAGTGGCGTCGTATCAACAAGGCGCATTCGAATACCTGCCCAAGCCTTTCGACATTGACGAGGTGATCTCTATTACGGAAAGGGCGTTGGCTCAATCCGCCGAAAAACAGCGCGACGCACCCGAACAGGAGGAACTGCCGGCCACGGAAATCATTGGCGAAGCGCCAGCAATGCAGGAAGTATTTCGCGCTATTGGCCGTCTCGCCCACAGCAATATCACTGTATTGATTAATGGCGAATCCGGAACAGGCAAAGAACTGGTGGCTGCGGCCCTGCATCGCCACAGCCTGCGATCCGCCAAACCCTTCATAGCCCTGAATATGGCCGCCATCCCTCGCGACCTTATGGAGTCCGAGCTGTTCGGACACGAGAAAGGCGCCTTTACTGGCGCAAACAGCAAGCGCGAGGGCCGCTTCGAGCAAGCCGATGGCGGCACGCTCTTTCTCGACGAGATCGGCGATATGCCGGCAGAGACACAGACTCGCCTTCTGCGTGTGTTGGCCGACGGTGAGTTCTATCGTGTTGGTGGTCATACTTCCGTCAAAGTGGATGTGCGTATTATCGCAGCGACGCATCAGGATCTGGAAGACCTGGTTCAGCGCGGCGATTTTAGGGAAGATCTCTTTCACAGGCTGAACGTCATTCGTATCCACATTCCAAGGCTGGCTGACCGACGCGAAGACATACCTCGACTGATGCGCTATTTCTTTCAGAAAGCAGCAGACGAACTCGGGGGCGACCCCAAGGTGCTGCTTCCGGAAACCGAACAGTTCCTGACGGCGTTGCCGTGGCCTGGCAACGTCAGACAGCTGGAGAATACCTGCCGCTGGATAACCGTGATGGCATCAGGCAGAGAGATTCACCTGACCGACTTGCCGCCGGAGCTGGGAAGAATAGACACGCCACTGGAAGATAGTGGCGAGACAGACTGGCGAGAGTTGTTGTGTCAGTGGGCACGCAATGAGCTGGTGCAGGGAAAACATCACATTCTGCGCCAGGCGATTCCAGCCTTTGAACGCAGCATGATCGAGGTGGCGTTACACCACTCTCAGGGGCGCAAGCGAGATGCCGCCGAACTGCTGGGGTGGGGCCGAAACACCCTGACCCGAAAAATGAAAGAGCTGGAGATGTAGCCACCACGTTCTGAGCACGGTTACTATGCTGTCATGCTGAACATCGTTCTGTTTGAACCCGAGATCCCACCCAATACTGGCAACATCATTCGGCTGTGCGCCAACACCGGCTGCACCTTGCATCTGATAGAGCCGCTTGGCTTCGAGCTGGATGATAAGCGGCTGCGTCGAGCCGGGCTCGACTATCGCGAGTTTGCCAACGTTGCGGTTCACGCCAGCTTCGATGCTTTCCTCAAAGGCGGGCACGAGCGCATATTTGCTGCAACCACCAGGGGATCGCAGGCATACAACGACATCGCATTCCAGGCAGGCGACTCGCTGCTGTTTGGTCCCGAAACGCGTGGCCTACCGCAGGAACTCCTGGATCGATTGGGCCACGATGCAAGTTTTCGCATTCCTATGCGCACCGACAGTCGCAGTCTCAATCTGAGCAATGCTGCAGCTATCGTGGTGTACGAGGCGCTACGCCAGCAGGGCTTCCCATCACTGAAATAGGCGACAGCGACAACTGCATCTCATCCTGCATACGTACAGAAACTGTGACCGGGCAGGCATAAAAAAGGGAGCAATAAGCCCCCCTTAATATCGCGAAAGTCGCGCAACGTTACGATCGCATACAACCCTACTGTACAGTAGGCTCCGCTGCCGGCGCAGATGCCTGCTCCGCCTGTTGTGCCATCGCCTGCTGGTACATAGCTTCGAAGTTAACCGGTGCCAACATCACCGCTGGAAAACCGCCCTTCACGCACAGGTTATCGATAGTTTCGCGAGCATAGGGGAACAAAATAGTGGGCGCTGCTGTACCCAGAATTCGGCGCAGATCTTCGCCTTCAAAGCCATTAATCATGAAGACACCGGCTTGCTGGACTTCCACTAAAAACGCAGTGTCCTCTTCTACCTTGGCAGTCAGGGTTATTGTCAGAACCACCTCAAAGTTACCCGCATCATCGATATGGTCACTACGGGTATTGAGATCAACGGTGATCTGCGGCTGCCATTGTTTCTTGAATACGTTTGGCGTACTCGGCGACTCAAATGAAATATCCTTGGTGTAGATGCGCTGCATTGCAAATTGCTGCTGCGCTCCCTCTGTCTGTGCTGCTGCTTGCTGCTCTTCGGCCATGTTGCCGTCCTCCACTTTTGCGAAATTTGCAGACGCCTATTGCGTCAATTGTAGTAACTCATCCAGCTGACCCTGGCGCTCTAGCCTGGCCAGGTCATCAAAACCGCCCACATGGTGCTTACCAATCCATATCTGGGGCACGGTACTGCGACCGCTTATAGCTGACATCTCACGGCGCAGCGCAGGCTGCCCGTCGACACCAATATCGGTGTAGGTCACGCCCTTGCTGTCTAGCAGCGTGCGTGCGCGAATACAGTAGGGGCAGAACCGGGTTGAATACATCTTGACTGCCGCGGCCATTTTCTTCATTTCCCTTTCTTGACCGTAGGCAGCTGCAGGTTGCCCCACTCGAGCATGCCGCCCGTCATCTTGTAAACCTTGTCAAATCCATTGGCTTTTAACTGCTTGCCCGCAGCACCGGAGTGTTGGCCCATTTTGCAGACCAATACCACGGGCTTGTCGCGGTACTTGTCCAACTCGGTCATTCTCGCTACCAGTTTGGCGGCGGGAATATGCAACGCATCCACTATGTGCCCCTGCTTGAAATCAGCCGCGTCACGCAGGTCGACAAAAATGCCATGCTCTGCATTCACAACATTGATGGCTTGCTGTGGAGACAATGACGGACCGGATTTGCGCGCCTCGTGAAATACCAGCATGCCGATAGCAACCAGTAGGGCAGCAACTAGGATCCATTGCTGGGCTACAAACTCAAGAATAAGGGCCATGGTATTGGATTCTGTCTGTGCGAATAGGGCTTTAAACGAGCTTACGGCACTTACCGACCGCTCAAAAAGGCGGCAAGTATACAAGGTCTTGTCTGGGCGCTCCAGCCCTCAAATCGACCACCCCCAGAGTGGCATCGGTTACTATTTGCCCGTGTCAGCAGACGCAGGACGCGCTAAAATGCCGCGCTCTAGACTTTTCCCAATGGATAAAACATGACCGACACACGCAAGACTCCCACGGTTCTCATTGTTTTGGATGGATGGGGCTACCGTGAGGATAGCCGTGACAATGCGATCGCCAATGGCGACACGCCTGTGTGGGACAGGCTGTGGAGCAGCGCCCCGCATACTCTCATCTCCGGGTCGGGCCTGGATGTCGGCTTGCCCGCTGGCCAGATGGGCAACTCCGAGGTAGGGCACATGAGCCTTGGGGCTGGCCGCGTGGTCTATCAGAACATTACCCGCATCGATAAGGCCATTGCAGACAATAGCTTCAACACAAATCCCGCGTACCTGGAGGGCATTGATACAGCAGTGGCGCGCGATGGCGCGATTCACTTGTTTGGGTTGCTGTCAGCTGGCGGTGTGCACAGCCACGAGCAGCACATATTTGCAGCTGCTCGCCTGGCGGCAGAGCGAGGCGCCAAGCGCATTTACCTGCACGCTTTTCTGGATGGGCGCGATACGCCACCGCGCAGCGCTCAGGCCTCCCTTGCTCTGGCAGACGACCTGTTTGCAGAGCTGGGCGTCGGTCGCGTCGCCAGCCTCTGCGGCCGCTACTATGCGATGGATCGCGACAACCGCTGGGATCGAATCGAGCTCGCCTATGACTTACTGACACAAGGCAAAGCAGACTACACAGCAAAGTCCTCAGCTGAGGCCCTCCAGGCAGCCTATGCGCGCGACGAGAATGATGAGTTTGTAATGCCCACCGTGGTGCAAGCCCCCGACGAAGACGCAGCTATAGTCAGTGACAACGACACTGTACTGTTCATGAACTTTCGCTCCGATCGCGCGCGTCAGCTAACGCGCGCGTTTGTGGATGACGACTTCACAGGCTTTAGCCGCAAGGTACGCCCCCAACTGTCAGCATTTGTGACGACCACCGAGTATGCAGCGAATATCGACGCTCCCTGCGCATTCCCGCCAGAAGCGCTTACCAATGTACTGGGAGACTTTGTCGCGCAACAGGGCATGACCCAGTTGCGCATTGCAGAAACAGAAAAGTACGCGCATGTAACGTTTTTCTTCAGCGGGGGCCGGGAGGCTTTATTCGAGGGAGAAAAACGAATCATGATCCCCTCCCCCGACGTGGCAACTTATGACCTGAAGCCAGAGATGAGCGCCCCGGAGCTGACCGATCAGCTGGTCGAGGCGATTCATTCTGGCCTTTATGACCTTATTGTTTGCAACTACGCCAATGGCGACATGGTCGGCCACACCGGCGTATATGCTGCGGCAATCAAGGCCGTGGAGGCACTGGACAGCTGCCTGGAACGCGTCGAGCAGGCCGTGCTCACCGCCGGAGGTCAGGCACTAATCACGGCCGATCATGGCAACTGCGAACAGATGCTGGATTACGAATCAGGGCAGCTCCATACACAGCACACTACCGAGCATGTGCCGTTGGTATATATAGGCATGGAGCCCATATCCCTGGACCCCGCAGGGGGTATTCTCGCGGATATCGCGCCCACTCTGTTGAGCCTGATGCACTTACCGCAGCCAGCGGAAATGTCGGGACGCAGCCTCGCTCTGTCTGCCAATTAATCGCAGTGCCTCGCCCGCTTCGCTCTATCATCGCGCTGGGAGCGCTGACCATAGCACTGACTGCAGTCGGTGCGCAGGGGCAATCAGACAAAGCGGCAACCCGCACCGAGCTGGATGATGTTACCGCTGCTATCAACCGTGTAACCCGGGAGATAGAGGGCGCACGCACCCGCAAAAGTGCACTCGAGGCCCAGGTGCGCGAGGCAGAGGTAGAACTTGGCAATGTACAGCGATCCATAAGAGAGAACCGCAACTCACTAAAGCGGATCAACGATGAACTCGATTCGCTGGCAGCGCAGCAGCTGGACCTTGAGACCGCACGCAATGCGCAACAGGCGCGCATCGTCAGGGAATTGCGCAATGCCTGGCAGGTGGGCCAGCAGGGTCAGTTTCAAGTACTGCTTAGCCAGGAGAGCCCGGATACCGTCGCTCGAAACCTGACCTATCATCGCTATCTGTTCGCTGCCCGCAATGACCTGCTGGTGAATTACCGACAAACATTGTCAGAACTGGCCGAACTGGAAACCCGCCAGCTGGCCGCAGTCGAGCAATTGGAGCAGGAACAAAACTCACTTGATCAGGCAGAAAAGCAGCTGGCTAAAGCCAAAGAGACACGCCAGCTCGCCGTGGCCAGGCTCAGTGCAGATATAACGAGCAAGGGTACAGAGCTTAAGCGTATGCAGGAAAACCGCGCGCAGCTGGAGCGGCTGCTCGCCACCATTGAAGAGGCCGTCACTGACTTGCAGGCGCCGGATGACTACCAGGCCTTCGCAGCCGCGCGCGGCAAGATGTCCTGGCCCGTATTGGGTAAACCTTCCAATAGTTTCGGCCGACCACGCAACGCCGGCAAGATGCGCTGGCAGGGTGTTAATATACCGGCGCCGGCAGGTGCAACCGTAACAGCGATTCACCAGGGACGCGTGGTCTACGCTGATTGGTTTCGTGGTTCCGGGCTGCTGTTGATCATTGATCACGGTGACGGCTTCATGAGCCTCTATGCTCACAATCAGGCATTATTGCGCGAGGTCGGGGAGTGGGTGAGCGCTGGCACGCCTATCACCACGGTCGGCGACTCCGGTGGCCTCAACCGGCCGGCGCTGTACTTCGAAATCCGTAAGGACGGCAAACCTACAAACCCAGCCAACTGGTGTACTGGCTGAGCCGGGGAACCAAGAGCGCTACACCAAGTCTAGTTAACATCGGTTACACTTAAGCGATATTTCAATTAGCCCTGAGCGATGCAGGCGGCCACCATGACACACCACACTTTCAGTAAACTTTTGCAAGCAGCAAGCCTTGGCGGACTGCTGAGTCTTACGCCTTTGGCACTTGCAGTTGAGGAGAGAGGCGAATTGCCTCTGGACGAACTGCGCACATTTGCCGACGTCTACAACCAGATTCGCGTGGGCTATGTCGAGGAGATCGACGACAGCAAGCTACTTGAGTATGCCATTCAGGGAATGCTGATGGGGCTGGATCCACACTCGGTGTACCTCACCAAGGATGCATTCCAGGACCTGCAGGACACAACATCGGGTGAGTTCTCGGGCCTTGGTCTGGAAGTCGGCATGGAAGATGGCTACGTGAAAATCATCGCCCCTATCGACGGCTCCCCAGCCGAGAAAGCCGGGCTGCAGACAGGCGATATCATTCTCAAGCTGGGTAAGGTCCCGATCAAGGGTATGAGCCTGAACCAGGCAATCGAAAAAATGCGTGGCCCCAAAGGCAGTGAAATCGAGCTGACCATCGGGCGATCGGGCGAAAGTCGGCCATTTCAGGTAACTCTGGTGCGAGATACGATTCAGGTGGCCAGCGTTCGCAACCGCTGGCTGGAGCCGGGCTATGGTTATATCCGCATCGCACAGTTTCAGGGTCGCACCGGTGACGATGTTGCCAAGGCACTAAAGAAGCTTGCCGATGAGCAGGAAATCAAGGGTCTGGTTCTCGATTTACGCAACAACCCGGGCGGAGTGCTAAGGGCCAGTGTTGATGTTGCCGGCTTGTTTATGAACGGAGGCACCGTGGTATACACCGAGGGGCGCCTCGCCAACTCCGACATCAACTACGAAGCGACTGCCACTGACTCCACAAATGGCACGCCCCTGGTGGTGCTTATTAATGGTGGCTCTGCCAGCGCTTCCGAAATTGTTGCCGGCGCACTTCAGGATCAGTCGCGCGCTGTCATCATGGGCACCAACAGCTTCGGCAAAGGTTCGGTGCAAACGGTACTACCCATATCCGAATCGCGTGCAGTCAAACTTACCACTGCCCTGTATTTTACGCCCAACGGGCGCTCTATCCAGGCAGAGGGCATCGAACCGGATGTGCAGGTTGAGCGCGCCAAAGTAACGACTATCGACTCTTCACGTCGAATCGCAGAGCGTGACCTGGACGGCAGGCTGGACAATGGAGGCGGCAATACGCCGGTGAACAAGAACCCATCCCGTGAGTTGCTCTCGACCGACAATCAGCTATACGAGGCACTGACACTGCTTAAAGGTATTAACATACTGGGACGCCGAGATCAGAACGTCACTCGTAAAGACGCCACGCTCGCTGCTGGAGACTCCTGAGCTTGCAACGGTTAAAGGGGCAGGAGCGCTCGGTTAAGACAGACAGTGACAGGCTCTAAAGCCTGACTTCGATGCCTCGCTGCGCCATGTAGGCCTTGGCCTGTGGCACAGTAAATTCACCAAAGTGGAAAATGCTGGCAGCAAGTACGGCATCGGCGCCGCCCAGCACAATACCATCGACTAGATGGTCCAGTGTGCCGACACCGCCTGAGGCGATGACGGGAATATCTACCGCATCAGTGATCGCACGAGTCACACCCAGTTCGAATCCATTTTTAGTGCCGTCGCGATCCATACTGGTCAGCAGGATTTCGCCCGCGCCGAACTCAGCCATCTTGCTTGCCCACGCCACCGCATCGATGCCAGTGGGTTTGCGTCCCCCGTGGGTAAAAATCTCCCAGCGCGGCCGACCATCCACATCCTCAACCCGCTTGGCGTCTATCGCCACGACAATACACTGTGAACCGAATCTATCGGCCGCATCACGCACCAGGTCCGGATTATGGATTGCTGCGGTGTTAATACTGACCTTGTCGGCTCCCGCATTGAGCATGGTGCGAATATCGCTGACCTCGCGAATACCACCTCCCACCGTCAGTGGAATAAACACCTGCTCGGCAATTTTCTCCACCGTATGTACGGTGGTGTCACGGCCCTCATGGCTGGCAGTGATATCAAGAAAAGTGATCTCGTCTGCGCCTTGCTCGTTGTAGCGCCTGGCGATCTCGACCGGGTCACCCGCGTCGCGTATCTCGACAAAGTTCACGCCTTTAACCACGCGCCCGTTCTCAACGTCGAGACAGGGAATAATCCGTTTGGCTAAACCCACCCTAGTCGGCCTCATCGCAGAGGCGTTGCGCCTCACTGACGTCCAGAGTGCCCTCGTAGATAGCTCGACCGGTGATGGCGCCTACAATGCCACTCGCAGCAACTGCATTTAGCGCACGGATATCATCGAGATTGGTGATGCCACCCGAGGCAATAACAGGAATAGACGACGCGTCGGCCATTGCAACGGTTGCCTCTACATTCACACCCTGCATCATTCCGTCGCGAGCGATATCGGTATACACGATGGCCGACACACCATCGGCATCGAAGCGGCGCGCGAGATCGGCAGCCTGTACCTGCGATACTTCGGCCCAGCCATCGGTAGCCACAAAGCCGTCTCTGGCATCGAGTCCAACAATAATCTTGCCCGGAAACGCAGCACAGGCCTGCGCGACAAACTCGGGCTCTTTGACGGCTTTGGTGCCAATAATGACGTAGCTCACACCCGCGCGAACATAGTGCTCGATGGTTTCCAGGTCGCGAATGCCCCCGCCTATCTGCACAGGGAGCTTGGGAAACGCTTTTGCGATAGCGGTCACAACGCCACCATTAACGGGCTCTCCAGCGAATGCGCCATTGAGATCTACCAGATGCAAGCGTCGGCAACCTGCTTCAACCCAGCGTGCGGCCATGGCAACCGGGTCATCGGAAAACACGGTAGAGTCATCCATCAGACCCTGACGCAAGCGCACGCATTGTCCGTCTTTGAGATCGATAGCAG
This sequence comes from uncultured Halieaceae bacterium, assembly GCA_938045215.1. Lineage (GTDB taxonomy): Bacteria > Pseudomonadota > Gammaproteobacteria > Pseudomonadales > Halieaceae > CALINF01. The sequence goes on from CALINF010000013.1 coordinate 9,920, forward strand.
GAATTATCAGCATTGTCCGTTCCAGTGGAGAAAATTACGCAAAAGTTGCAGGCCGGCGGTATCACTCTTCTCGGGGTGAAACTGCACCGCGAACAGGTTGTCACGTGCCAGAGCAGCATCGACCTCGACGCCATAGTGAGCACTGCCGGCGACCAGCTCCCTATCCTGCGCCACCACATGATAGCTGTGCACAAAGTAAAACCGGCTTCCGTCTTCAATGCCCTGCCACAGAGGATGCGTGCGGGTCTGGCTCACCCGGTTCCAGCCCATATGCGGCACCTTGAGGCGCTCACCCGACTGCTCATGCAAACCTTTGCCAAAAAACCTGACTTCACCGTCGAGAATATCCAGACAATCCACGCCGCCATTTTCCTGCGAACGCGTCATCAGTGCCTGCATGCCGACGCAGATAGCCAGCACCGGCTTATGTTGCTCAACCAGTGCTGTGGTTAGTAATTCATCGCAATGTAGCCGCCGAATCTCCGCCATACAGTCGCGTATGGCGCCCACACCCGGAAACACAACTCTATCGGCACTGCGCAGCAGCTCGGCATCGTGAGTTACGATAACGTCGTCAGCACCCACGTGTTCAAGCGCACTGGCCACGGAATGCAGATTGCCCATGCCGTAGTCAATAACGGCAACGGTGCCAGTCATATCAATTCCTGAAATTATTCAGCAGCGGGCTTATAGCACGCCCTTGGTTGAAGGTGTGATACCTGCCATTGCTGCATCTGCAGTCAACGCCATCCTTACCGCGCGGCCGAATGCCTTGAACACTGTTTCGGCCTGGTGATGTGTATTCTCCCCGCGCAGGTTATCGACATGCAGGGTAACGCCTGCATGATTCACAAAGCCCTGGAAAAACTCGTAGAACAGATCGACATCAAACCCACCTACCTGCCCTCGGGTGAACGGCACGTGAAATTCGAGCCCCGGGCGCCCTGAAAAATCGATCACTACACGCGACAGCGCTTCATCGAGCGGCACGTAGGCATGTCCGTAACGGAGTATGCCTTTCTTATCACCCACTGCCTGGCTAAAAGCCTGTCCAAGCGTAATACCGATATCTTCCACCGTATGGTGATCATCGATATGCAGATCGCCCTTGGCATTGATGTCCAGATCGATCATCCCGTGGCGCGCGATTTGATCGAGCATATGCTCCAGGAATGGTACCCCGGTATCGAACTTCGCTTTGCCGCTGCCATCCAGGTTCACAGAGACCGTGATCCGGGTTTCCAGCGTATTACGTGTGACTGTGGCGCGTCGCTCAGTCATACTGCTCTCCTGTTAGCTAGCGGGCATCGCAAGCCAATTGGCCAAAGAAGGAGGGACATCTACCCTCCGAAAAAGCTCGCCAGTATAAAAGAAAGCGGTTTTCAATTCACTGCCGTATTACTACACACTATTTTGAGTGATCCAGCAGCACGTCTGTGCGTTTGAGCCCTCCATACCATGACACATACATCCAATTTCGCGAACCGCATATTGACTTGGTACGACACCCACGGTCGCAAGGATCTGCCCTGGCAGAAAGCTATTTCGCCCTACCGGGTGTGGGTCTCGGAGATCATGCTGCAACAGACACAGGTCTCAACGGTCATACCCTACTTTGAGCGCTTTATACAGCGCTTCCCGGACGTGCAGGCACTGGCCGTCGCCACTCAGGACGATGTTCTACATCACTGGACCGGACTGGGCTACTACGCTCGCGCACGCAATCTGCACAAAGCCGCAGATATTGTGGCCTCGCAACTGGGCGGCAAGTTTCCCCTCTCCATCGAGGGTTTGTGTGAGCTACCGGGCATAGGACGCTCTACAGCCGGCGCGATCCGCAGTATTGCCGGCGGCCAGCGCGCGGCGATTCTTGATGGCAATGTGAAACGCGTTCTGGCTCGCCACGCCGCGGTGGAGGGCTGGCCGGGGAAAGGCCGGGTTCATGACGCACTTTGGGACATCGCAGAGGAGCGCACGCCCGATCTTCGTTTTGCGGATTACACCCAGGCCATTATGGATCTTGGCGCAACGCTATGCACCCGCTCGAAACCACGCTGTGGCGAATGCCCGGTGGCAATAGACTGCGTTGCAAACCAAACCGGGAGCCAATCCAAATACCCCGGCAAGAAGCCGCGCAAGGCACTACCAGTCAAAGCAACACGCTTCCTGCTGGTAATGCCCGGCGAGAACGAGATTCTGCTAGAGAAGCGCCCCGATCAGGGCATCTGGGGTGGCCTCTGGTGCTTC
>CALINF010000014.1 GCA_938045215.1 uncultured Halieaceae bacterium
AGTGCGCCAAACAGGCCCAGCACGATCCAGAATAATGAAGTAATCAGGAACCCATCGCGGATGCGCAGTTCGTGACGAGCGAAGCGCACAGGTAACCACATTGTCAGACCGGCGAAAAAGGTGATACTCAGCGCGGTAAGAAAGCCGGTGATAGTGTTGTCGTCAGCGAGAACGGCGAGCAGTAACGGTATCACCATAGCGCTGCTGAATAGCATCAGTAGCATGCCGAGGATGCGTAGAATGACGGAAAAATGCATCTCCTTGCCTAGGAGAAGAAGCCGAAGCCGACAGCAAACAGCTGTTCAACTGCCGATATTTTGCTGCGGTCCGTCAGGAACAGGATAACGTGGTCGTCGGTTTCTACCACAATATGGCTGTGTGCAATCAATACCTCGTCGCCGCGTACAATTGCGCCGATCGTCACGCCGTCGCTGAGGGCGATCTCGTCCAGACGGCGGCCAACCACTTTTGAAGAATAGGCATCGCCGTGCGCGATAACCTCGATGGCTTCTGCCGCACCGCGTCGCAGCGAATGCACGTTGCTGATGTCTCCGCGTCGAACGTGGGTTAACAGGCTGCCTATAGTGATTTGCTGTGGTGAAATTGCGATGTCTATTTCACCTCCTACCAGGTCGGCGTAGGCCGGGTTTGCAATCAGCGTGATGACTTTCTTGGCCCCCATTCTCTTGGCCAGCATAGACATCATGATGTTGGATTCGTCGTTATTGGTCAGTGCGCAGAACACATCGGTGGATTCGATATTCTCCTGTCCCAGTAATGCAGGCTCAGATGCGCTGCCCAGCAGTACCAGGGAGTGTTTAAGGCGCTCCGAAAGAACCCGACAGCGGTCGTAAGACTTCTCGATAACCTTCACCTGATACTCATTTTCCAGACTTAACGCCAGCGTGGCGCCAATATTGCCACCGCCTGCAATCATGACGCGTTTATAGGGCTTGTCTACTTTGCGCAGTTCGGACATTACCGCTCGGATATTGCCCTTGGCTGCGATAAAGAAGACTTCATCGTCTGCTTCAACGACCGTGTCGCCCTGGGGAATAATGGGCCTGTCCTGGCGGAAAATAGCAGCAACTCGGGTGTCAACTTTTGGCATATGCTGACGAATCGCTCTCAGCTCCTGGCCCACGATGGGCCCGCCATAATAGGCGCGAACAGCAACCAGTTGGACTTTGCCATCTGCAAAGTCCATCACTTGTAAGGCACCTGGATTGGCGATCAACTGGCGAATGCTCTGGGTGACCAGCTGTTCGGGGCCGATGATCACGTCGACGGGAATGTTGTCAGGGGTGAATAGCTGCTCCTGATGCGCAAGATAATTGGGCGAGCGGATGCGCGAAATTTTGGTGGGTGTATTGAACAGCGAGTGCGCTACCTGGCAGGCCATCATGTTGATTTCGTCACTGTTGGTGACGGCAATCAACATATCGGCATCTTCTGCCCCTGCTTTATAAAGCGTATTAGGGTGAGACGCTTCCCCGGTTACAGTGCCGATGTCGAGACGGTCCTGCAGTGAGCGCAGAGTCTCGGTATCGGTGTCGACCACCACGATTTCATTCTGTTCATCGGCCAGGTGTTCAGCGAGTGTTCCGCCTACCTGGCCGGCCCCGAGAATTATGATTTTCATGCGTGCGCAAACCAGGGAAATACCCCGTAACCATAGTTAATTACAGGGGGGAATGTAAGTAGTGGGAAATGGGATTATGCACACTTGAGCGGCATGCACTTGCCGCTTATCAACCGATTTTCTTCAGCCTGGCGTAGTAGAGCCCATCGCCGGACTCAACATCAGGTAACAGCTGTCTGCCATGCTGCTGTGCATAGCCCCAATCCGCGTCGATCTCGTCCTCGATAGCATTTTCGTGCGCAGCCAGGAAGCGGGCGATTACCTCGCTGTTCTCCTGCGGCATGATAGAGCACGTGACGTAGAGCAAGGTGCCGCCGGTTTTTAATAGCGGCCATAGCCCCTCGACAATGGCTATTTGTTGTTCTTGCAAGCTGGCGATATCGCTCTCCCGCCGTAATACCTTTACGTCTGGATGACGCCGGATGACGCCTGTTGCCGAGCACGGCGCGTCTATCAGGATGCGATCGAAGCTTTGTGAGCTTAATGAGTCTGGCGGCTTGCTGGCATCGGCTGTAATCAGTTCTGCTGCTAACTCTAATCTGTCCAGATTCTCCTGCACCCGCAGAAGGCGATCCGCATCGGAGTCCAGTGCAACCATGCGTAGCAGGTCGGGTTGCAGCTCCAGTGCATGGCAGGTTTTACCACCCGGTGCACTGCAGGCATCCAGTACGGCGTCACCCGCCTGAGGGTCCAACAAAGCAGCGGCCAGTTGGGCAGATTCGTCCTGTACACTAACCCGCCCTGTTGCAAAGCCCGGTAGCGCTGCCACATCTGCGCCGGTCTCCAGATAGATCGCAGATTCACAGAGGGCCCCCGCTTTGGCGGCGAGGTCATGTTGGCTTAACAGGGCAAGGTACTCGTCGCGTGAGCCCTGTTGTAGGTTGTTACGCAGAACCATAGGCGGCTGTTGATTGTTACTAGCAAGAATGGCATCGGCCTGTCCCGGATAGTGCTGCCAAATAGCGTTGTACAACCAGGGAGGATGAGCGCTGTGCTGTGCACTGGTCAGAGCCTGCGCAAGCTCCTCTCGCTCTCGCTGGAAACGCCGCAGAACTGCATTTACCAGGCCTTTGGCCCAGGGCTTTTTAAGTTTGCGCGTGGCCTCCACTGTTTCGGCAACCGCTGCATGGTCAGCGATGCGTGTTTCATCCAGTTGATACAGGCCCACTATCAGTAGACTGTAAACATCGCTGTCTTTATCGCGCAGTGGCTTGTCTAGCAGTTGGTTCAGAAATGCCTGCAGCCGGTAATAGTGACGCAGGCTCCCATAGCTGAGTTGTTGCAGCAGCGCACGCTCTCTCTCCGGCACCTGATTCAGCTTCTCGGGCAGTATAGAGGCCATGGAGCGACCCCGAAGTATGCCGGCTATTACCTGGGCTGCTGCTGCCCGCGTGTTGAGAGCCATTCAGGCGGACCCGGTGGGCAGGGTGAAAGATCTGCCGGGTGCAAACATTTCGCTGCGGGCATTGAGCATCTGCGCAGCGGTGAGTGCTTTTCCCCCCGGTAGCTGTAGCTGCGTCACGATCAAGGTACCCATTCCGCAGGCGATCGATATGCCGTCTGGACCGCTCGCTATCAACGTACCTGGAGGTGAGTCACTCGTTGGTCGCGCAGCTTTAGCTTGCCAGATCTTGATTCGATCGCCATTGAGTTCAGAAAAACAGACAGGGAACGGATTGAAAGCCCGAACACGTTGCGCAATAGTTGTTGCATTCAGGGTCCAATCCACTTGCGCCTCGGCCTTGCTGATTTTATCGGCATAGGTTGCCTCTGCACTGTTTTGAACCTCTCCCCGAGCGAGATATTCCCGCAGGTCGGCAAGCACTTCCAGCAGCAGTGGAGCGCCCAGAGCGGCCAGATTGTCGTGCAGTGAACCAGCTGTAGTGGTGTCGCCGATGTCACAACTGGCTTTTGCCAGCATCTTGCCCGTATCAAGGCCCGCATCCATCTGCATAATGGTGATGCCGGTTCGCGCATCACCTGCTTCTATTGCCCGTTGGATGGGTGCGGCACCGCGCCAGCGCGGGAGTAGCGAGCCGTGTACATTGAGACAGCAGATAGATGGAATGTCGAGTACCGCCTGGGGCAGGATGAGGCCATAAGCTACAACAACCAGCACATCAGGCTTTAGTGCCGCCAGCTCAGCCTGTGCCGCATCGTTGCGCAGGCTGTCGGGTTGGAACACTGTGATACCGGCGTTTAATGCGCACTGTTTGACAGGGCTGGCTGTTAGTTTCTTGCCACGACCAGAGGGTCTGTCTGGCTGTGTGTAAACACCTACTATCTCGTGAGTGGTTGTGAGCAGCGCGCGCAGGTGCACACTGGCGAACTCCGGCGTGCCCGCGAAGACAATCCGCAGAGGTTGGCTAGACATTACACTCAGGCTCGCTGGCGGTGTGATTTTTCGAGCTTCTTGCGTATACGTTGGCGCTTGAGAGGTGAAATATAGTCAACAAAGAGTTTGCCATCGAGATGATCGATCTCGTGCTGCAAACAGATAGCAAGTAGTCCGTCGATCTCCCGGGTGAACTCCTTGCCGTCGCGATCCAGCGCCGTAACGCTAATGCGCCGAGGCCGATTAACGGTTTCATAAAAACCGGGAACGGAGAGGCAACCTTCATCGTACTCACCCAATTCGGGGTCCAGTACCGTCACTTTCGGGTTGATGAACACCATGGGATCGTTGTGATCTTCAGAAATATCGATCACCAGCAGGCGTTGATGCACATCTACCTGGCTTGCAGCTAGACCGATACCGGGGGCTGCGTACATCGTATCGAACATGTCGTCGATGAGCTTGCGTGTTTGCTCTGTTACCTGAGCGACCTCACGCGCAACAGTGCGCAAGCGCGGGTCGGGAAACTCCAGAATATTCAGTACTGCCATACTTGAAACTGCTCAATCTACGGCCGATTCGGGTGGAATTTGCCTACGTGAATTAGTCACATTTGGGCTTGCCAGCTATGAACGGCCGCCGCAAACTGTGGGTATTATACCTGCGCCGGTCTTACTATGCCCAGTGCAGGAAGCGCTGGTGCTTGCGGGTTCAACGAAGGGCATACGAGCGGAGTACGATGGTGCGTCGGGCTGGCTTGAAATACGGCGAAGACAAACGGGGCCGGAAAACAATCCGCGCAAAAAGTTCAGTTCGCCCAGTCGGACATAAGAAAATCGCAGGGAAGCTGCTATGATCAACCAAAGTGGACGCATAATAACAAGTCCAGGCAGGGGCAGAACAATGAAAACACGGTTCTTTTCGGTTTGTCTGTTTACCGCAGCGCTGCTATTTAGCGGCTGGTTGCAGGCAGTAGAGCTCAATGAGGATGTTCCAGAGACGTATATCGTCAAGAAAGGCGATACGCTGTGGGGCATCTCTGGCATGTACCTGCAGGAGCCCTGGCTATGGCCGGAGCTGTGGGACGTCAATCCTCAAATCGATAATCCACACCTGATCTATCCCGGGGACGAACTCTATCTTGTCTGGATAGATGGGCAGCCTCGCTTGCGACTGCGCCGTGGGCGCGATGTGAAACTGCAGCCCAATATGCGCGTTTCGCCGCTGGATCTCGCGATACCTATTATTCCTCTGGATGAGATAGGCGCTTTTCTTTTGAGCCATCGCATTCTGGGTGCTGATGCTCTGAATAATTCGGCCTATGTGGTGGCCGGTGATCAAGGCCATTTGCTGAGCGCTCCCGGGGATCGAATTTATGGCCGAGGGCCGTTTCCCGATGGTGAGCGGGCATATGGAATTTATCGCGCAGGTGATACTTACTATGACCCGATCACTAATGAGCTACTCGGATACCAGGCGCAGGATATCGGCAATGCCAGACTGCTGAGCAGTAACACAGATGAGATAACCGAACTTGAGGTGACCCGCGTAACCGAAGAAGTGCGCATTACTGATCGTCTGCTACCCATGGAGGAGCGCATTCTGGATGCATCGTTCCTGCCTCGCGCACCGGAGGCGACGATAGAAAATGGCTTTATGATCGCCGTAGATGGCGGTGTTACGCAGATCGGAACCACCAGTATCGTGGTGTTAAACCGGGGTAAGCGCGATGGCCTCGAAATTGGTCACGTGTTGGCAGTCTACCAGGCAGGTGGTCTTGTGCATGATAGCGTCCGCGGTGATAACGTGGCACTACCTGACACGCGGGCCGGTCTCTTGATGGTCTTCGAATCATTTGAGAAAGCCAGCTACGGCATTATCCTCAAGTCGAACCGCGTACTAAGGGTTGGGGACAAGGTCAAGAACCCCTAGTTTTCGGGGTACTACAGCAATATTTCCCGGCACCCATGGATGTGGTGCCTTTGAGAGTGCTCGCTCTCATTACAATCACGGACGATGCGCATGGATGCCACGACCCTGCAGCAATACCTGTCGCTGCACCTCTTTCCGCATATCACCAATAACCAGCGTGTGCGACTGCTGCAATCCTCGGGCTCTGTCTCGGGCTTGTGGCAACTGCTTGTACAGTCTACTCAAGAACCCTTTGCCGAGCCTGACCTCAACAGCGCGATAGCTGGGCTGAGGCGTTGGTGTCAGCAACCGCCTAATCGAGATATTGAGCGACATACAGCGCTGGTGGATAAACTGAAGCTGCAGGTTATCAGTATCGTTGATGAGCTCTATCCTCCGCTATTGCGCGTTATCCCGTCTCCCCCTGCCCTGCTCTACTGTCGCGGCGACGTGCGCTGTCTGGCGGCGGCTCAACTGGCGATGGTGGGTAGTCGCAAGGCTAGCCCAACGGGACTGCGCTGTGCCCGCGAATTTTCAGTCGCGGCAGCACAGCATGGGCTAACGGTAACCAGTGGCCTGGCCATTGGTGTTGATGCCGAGGCGCATCGCGCCGCTTTAGCGGCTGGAGGGGACACCATAGCAGTGATGGCAGCTGGTCTCGATAGCGTTTATCCACGTCGTCATCGAGTGCTTGCCGACGCGGTGGCGCAGCAAGGCTGCCTGATTAGCGAGTTTGCTCTGGGAACCTCGCCTGCCAGGCATCATTTCCCCCAACGCAATCGAATTATCAGCGGACTGTCGCTGGCGACACTGATAGTGGAGGCTTCTCTACCCAGTGGCTCCCTGATAACGGCGCAGACAGCGCTTGCCCAGGGGCGTGATGTGCTCGCTCTACCCTGGAGCATCTACCACAATGGCGGCCTGGGTTGCCTACAGTTGCTGCAAGATGGCGCAGCACTGGTGCGTGACATCGATGACATTATTGAGTGCATTGATTGTTCTACTTTGCGTGGTTTGTGCCTGCCGCGAAACACACAGACAACAACGGACGTTGTTCAGCCATTTTCACAACTGGCTGCGGTTGCAGATTTAACAACACACCAGCGTGACCTTCTGGCCCTGGTTGCTGTTGAACCAACGACAGTTGAGCAGCTGGCCGAATATAGCCCGGATTCACCGTCAGCACTGCTCGCCAACCTGTCTACACTGGAGCTGAAGGGCTTTATAGAGCGGGTTGGTGGCGCTTATGTTCGTCTGGGATAACTGGGCGCGCCTTGCGGATTTCTCGTTAGTTGGTTAAGTTTCGCGCTCTTTGAGCGCTGAGTTGCGGTTTCGACGCACAGCAGGCGCTATTACCGCGAGGTTGAATATGGTTGTTCCGCTGCGTTTCACTCAGGCAGCCCGGGTGCTGCAAGTAGGTGGTGTCGTTGCCTGCCCTACTGAAGCCGTTTGGGGTCTTAGTTGTGATGCAGACAGTGAAGAGGCGGTGGAGCGACTACTCGCACTGAAGAGTCGTCCCCGTGCCAAAGGGCTGATTCTGGTGGGATCGAGCATGGCGCAGTTTGCCGCTCTGCTGGGTGGATTGGATAGCCATCTACTGAAAAAACTGAAGATGTCATGGCCCGGGCCCAATACTTGGCTGGTGCCACACCAGGGCCGCGTGCCAGAGTGGGTTCATGGTGATCACGATACGGTGGCTATACGCGTTACTGCGCACCCCGGCATGAATGCACTGTGTGAGGCGTTTGGCTCGCCTTTAGTGTCAACGTCAGCAAATCCCGCGGGCTACCCTGCCCCCACCGAGCGGTTTCAGGTGATCAAGTATTTTGGTGATGGGCTGGACGCAGTGCTGCCGGGGTCGGTGGGAGCGCAGGCGCGCCCTTCCGTCATCCGCGACCTGTATACGGATGAAATTGTTCGCCCCTAGCGCCAGCGGTATGCGTATAATGCTGCGCGTCCCGAGCAATGAAATAGCCCCATGCAAATAGACGCTGTAAAAACCTACCTGCTTGAGCTTCAGGACTCCATTTGTGAGGCATTGGCCGAAGAAGATGGTCGGACCGACTTTCTGACCGATGAGTGGCAACGCGCCGAGGGCGGCGGTGGTCGCAGTCGGGTGCTAGCTGATGGTGCGGTGTTCGAGAAAGCAGGCGTTAACTTTTCACATGTGCAGGGAGACAGTCTGCCCCCATCTGCCAGTGCTGCCAGACCCGAGCTTGCGGGACGTAGCTTTCAGGCCATGGGCGTTTCCCTGGTTATACATCCGCATAACCCCTACGTGCCGACCTCCCACGCGAACGTACGCCTCTTTGTGGCTGAAAAGCCCGGTGAAGAACCGGTGTGGTGGTTTGGTGGTGGTTATGATCTAACACCCTATTACGGCAATATCGAAGACTGTATCAGCTGGCACCAGCAGGCCGCCGACGCCTGCGCGCCGTTTGGCGATGATGTGTATCCCCGCTATAAGGCCTGGTGCGATGAGTATTTCTATCTGAAACATCGCGACGAGCCCCGGGGCATTGGTGGTCTTTTCTTTGATGATCTCAACCATATGGACTTTGCTACCAGTTTCCGCTTCATACAGTCTGTCGGAGACTCATTCATCAAGGCCTACCGGCCTATTGTCCAGAGGCGCAAAGCGACGCCCTTTGGCGAGCGTGAGCGACAGTTTCAGCTCTATCGCCGTGGCCGCTATGTTGAGTTCAATCTGGTGTTTGATCGTGGAACCCTGTTTGGATTGCAGTCGGGTGGTCGCACTGAGTCTATTTTAATGTCTTTACCGCCGCTGGTACGCTGGGAGTATGACTATCAACCTGAGTCGGGTACGCCAGAGGCACAGCTTACTGATTACTACCTTAAAGACAGAGACTGGCTGGCGCAGGCCGGATAAAGACACGGCAGCATAGAACTGTCAGAAAGAGTAAATTGATGAGTAAAACTGATAAGTACGCCGTTTTTGGCAATCCGATAAAACACAGCAAATCGCCACTGATTCACGCTGAGTTTGCGCGCCAGAGCGGTCAAACCATGCAGTACAGAGCCATTCGTGTCGAGCTGGACGATTTTGCTCCGGCGGTGCAGCGATTCTTTGGTAGCGGCGGTTGCGGGCTCAATATTACCGTCCCCTTCAAGCAGCAGGCATTTGAGTTGGCCGATACCCTGACGCCACGAGCCAGTCGTGCCAAGGCGGTGAATGTCTTGTCGCGTCTTGAAGATGGTTCTCTCAAGGGTGACAACACCGACGGTGTAGGTCTGGTTCGGGATATGGTGGCGAACCTGGGTTGGAACATTGCGTCTCAGCGAGTGCTCATTCTGGGTGCTGGGGGCGCTGTTCGCGGGGTGCTTGAACCACTACTGCGTGAAAAACCTCGAGAACTACTGATTGTGAACCGAACTGGTGCGAAGGCTGAGCAGCTTGCAGATGAATTCAGTGAGTTGGGAGCTATTGCGGGCCACGGCTACGAAGCTCTACAGCAAGGCGCATTCGACGTGGTGATTAATGCAACCAGTGCCGGCTTGCATGGGGAAATGCCTCCCCTGCCCGGCTCGATTTTGACTGAGCGCAGCTGTTGTTATGACATGGTATACGGCGCCCAGCCAACGGTGTTTATGCGCTGGGCGGCGCAGGAGGCGGCCTGGGCAGTATCAGACGGACTGGGCATGCTGGTTGAGCAGGCAGCCGAGTCTTTCTATTTGTGGCGCGGCACGCGCCCCGAAACCCGGCCAGTGATGAATCAGTTGCGCGAGATGCTGGCTGCCGCCTGAAACCCGATTGCGTGTCGTTCCTGCTAAAATAGTCTATCGGTTCCCTGATGGCGGTCCATCCCTATGACCACACCTCCAACCTACAAACGGCGCTTCATAGCCGGTGCTGTCTGCCCTCGCTGTGCACAGATGGACAAGATCGTTGTCGATCTGGAGAGTGATCTGCGCGAGTGTGTTGCGTGTGGGTTTAGTGAACAACGCCCCGGCGACACGCCAGCTGCACCCGAGGTACAGACAAGGGTTAGTCGCGCTGCCGCACGCCGGGTAGAAACGCCCGCTGAGGTTGTGCAACTGCTTGACCCCGGCAAACCTGACGATTAGGCCCCAAGGCGCAATCGGACGGCGTGATCGGCGTCGCTCAAAGTAGCGCTGCGGATAGGCGGCTCTGAAAAGATGGCAGAGCCAGGCATGTCGCGCACCCGCTCCCAGATATGCTCTTTTTCGAGCAAGCGACTGGCCGTGTACTGCACCAGTTGCTCCAGGCGATTGGCCAGGCCCTCTCCCAATAGATGATGCACGATGATGTTCGCCTCGGTCATATCAACGGGGAGCAGCGGTCGTTGCAGATGCCTTATATGGTGATCATTTACCTCTTCCAGCAGTCGGTGAGCCAGGAATGCTTCATCAAGCAACAACGCTAGGCCGCCGTCTTCGGGTAGTTCCTGCGGTGGATCAATGAAGTAATCCTCAGCTATGTGCAGAAACAAAGCCGCATAATCGTAGAAACCCATTTGCTTGCTTACCGCAGTAACGAGGCTGATGCTCCCGGGCACGCTTTCGATGTAGCGAATGATGAATGTCATCAGCGCTTCGAGTGGCTCATCTTCAGGCAGGTCAAGGCGTTCCTGTAACAGTGGCAGTTTCGCATTGAGCCGTCGCCGCAGCGCCGAGGATGCCTGCTCCTGTGCTACGGCAGTAGCGATCGTGCGTCTGATATCTGAAACGGCCATACCCTGCCTGCACTTGGTGCCTGATACGAAGGGTAGCCTTTAGGCTAGTACATCCTGCCTATTCCGCCAGCGGCGTGAACAATCAAACGTGGGCGGTGGCCTTATGTAGCCAGCTATCAGCGCGTGTTTTATGCCGATAGGCGATCCACAAAGTGAGGCCCCGTGCCCCGTTGAATGCGGTGAACGCAAACCAGAGCCCGTGATTTCCCCAGGCTTGCGTCAGATACCAGGCTGGAAGATAAACAACCAGGGTACTTAGCAGCATCGTGATCATCATGGGGCGCGTCTCGGCGCTGCCAATGAAAACCCCGTCCAGTAGATAGCTCGGCGCGGCAATGACGGGCAGAAGAATGAGCCAGAATGCCACGGCAGCCATCTCACTGCGCACCGTGGCCAGGTCTGTCAACAGCGGAAACAAGAACCCGGTAGACAGTGCAAACACAATACTGATGGCGGCAGCGGTAATGGCGCACCATTTTGCGCAGCGGTGTACCGCTGCGTAAAAGGCGCTGAGATTCCTGCCACCCAAGGCATTGCCAGTAAGCCCCTCTGCGGCAAAGGCGAATCCATCAAGGCCATACGCGGCCAGCATCATGAGATGAAGCAACAGCGCATTTGCGGCCAGTGTGTCGCTGCCCAGTTTGTCTCCCATGGCGGTGAAGAAGGCAAAGCTGGCCAGTAGGCATAGTGTGCGAATAAACAGATTCACATTGCTCGCCAGCAATGTGCGGTAGGCGCGCAGCGACAGCAGGATCTGTAGCTGACCCCGCGAGGGCATAACCTTCGCAGAGTGGGCTATTGCAAACACCCCGATCAACAGCCCAAGATATTCCGCGATAACAGTCGCTATCGCCGCCCCATCGCTGGCCATGCCCAGGCCCACGATCAGCAGAAAATCCAGTCCGATGTTGGCAAGGTTGGTCGTTATCACGATCAGCATCGGCCAGCGGGTGTTCTGGTGGCCTATAAACCAGCCGACAATTGCATAGGTAGTCAGTACCGCAGGTGCACTAATAATGCGAATCCCGGCGTAGCTTTGTGCCAGAGGTAACAGGTGGTCTTGCGGGGCCATCAGAGAGAACCCCAATCCGAGCCACAGCGGATGCAGGGTCATTACCAAGGCCGCCAATAGCAACGCCAGTGCAACGGACTGACAAAGTATCACTATGGAATCCGCTTCTTTGCCGGCCCCGGCCGCCTTGGCTACCAGTCCGGTGGTGCCCATACGCAGGAAGCCAAAGCCCCAGTACAAGAACGACAGAATCGCGCTGCCAATCGCAACTGCAGCCAAATAGTCAGTACTGCCTAAATGCCCCAATATGGCAGCATCGACCAGGCCGAGTAACGGGATCGACAGGTTTGACAAGATAGCGGGCCAGGCAATACCCAATATCTTGTGGTCTAGACGTGTTAGCACAGGCATATGTGGCGTTTACAACCCGGCGTTTGATCAGTCCTGAGTCCTGGCGAGTAAACCCTCACAAAATCAGCATCTTAGTGTTTTTTCCTTGCGACATTCGCTATAATCCTCGCGCCTCGTATGCTCCGACTTTTGTCGCGGTTGCAGGCGACAGGCAGATGGCCTCCCTGACTCGAATTTCTCACTGTGCAGCGCCCCTGATCGGGTTGTGCTCGGTTTGGGACTGTAGCCTGACCGCTGCTTTTCAGGTCACGGCATGTCAGGGTTTAACGGCCGACTGGGGGAAGTGAAGACACTTTACTACATGGAGACATGGGAAATGTACTTTGAAGCGAAGCGGCTGTTAAAGCTGGCGCTGGGATCTGTGCTCACACTGATGAGCATCGCAAGCGCGGGCGTTCTGGCCGCGGGTGACAAGATGAACGAACTCAATATGTCACCGGGCGTTACAGCGATAGGCCAGGATATATTCGACCTGCATATGCTGATTTTGTGGATCTGCGTGATTATAGGTCTGTTGGTGTTTGGTGTGATGTTTTACTCCATCTACTACCATCGCAAGTCGCGCGGCGTCACGCCGGCCACCTTTCATGAGAGCACCAAGGTAGAGATAGCCTGGACGATCATCCCTTTCTTCATTCTTATCGGTATGGCCGTGCCAGCGACATCCACACTGCTTGATATTTATGATACGGACGATGCTGAGCTGGATATTCTGATTACAGGTTATCAGTGGAAGTGGAAGTACGAGTATTTGGGAGAAACAGGCGAAAATGTCAGCTTCTTCAGTAACTTACGCACCCCCCAATCCGAGATCTACAATGCCGCGGACAAGGGCCAGAACTACCTGTTAGAGGTAGACGAACCCGTCGTTATTCCTGTGAATACCAAAGTTCGCTTCCTGATTACGGCCAACGATGTGATTCACTCCTGGTGGGTGCCAGAGCTGGCGGTAAAGCGTGACGCGATTCCTGGCTTCATCAACGAAACCTGGACTCTGGCGACAGAAGAAGGCATTTATCGGGGCCAGTGCGCCGAGCTATGCGGCAAGGATCACGGTTTCATGCCAATTGTTGTCAACGTTGTCAGCCAGTCAGAATACGATGAATGGCTGGGCGCGAAGCAGTCTGAGGCTGCAGAGATTAAAGAGCTTATGGCGCAGAACTTCACGCTTGACCAGTTGATGGAGCGCGGTAAGGGCGTTTACGAGCGTTCCTGCCTTGCTTGCCACGGTGCTGGCGGCGAAGGTGGCGTGGGTACTGCAATTGCCGGGAGCCCTGTGGCTACAGGTGAGCTGGGCGGTCACCTGGAGATAGGCATCAACGGCGTTCCGGGTTCTGCAATGCAGGCATTCGGTGGACAGATGAATGACGTCGATATGGCTGCGGTGATTACGTATCAGCGCAACGCTTTCGGGAACAACATGGGCGACATGGTTCAGCCCATTGATGTTTTCAATCATAAGAAAGGCTAACTGGAGGAATTTACGATGGGAGATCATCATCACGGTCCCGCCAAGGGCCTGACCAGGTGGTTGTTTACAACCAACCACAAAGACATTGGAACCATGTATCTCTGGTTTTCTTTCGCGATGTTTATCCTGGGCGGTTCGTTCGCCATGATAATCCGGGCGGAACTGTTTCAACCGGGCATGCAGCTGGTAGAGCCCGCGTTTTTTAACCAAATGACGACCTTGCACGGTCTTGTGATGGTGTTCGGGGCGATCATGCCCTCGTTCGTCGGCCTGGCCAACTGGATGATTCCGATGATGATCGGTGCACCAGACATGGC
>CALINF010000015.1 GCA_938045215.1 uncultured Halieaceae bacterium
CTGCTATCGGTATTTTGCCAGGCTTGGCGTTAGCGCAAGAGAACGAGCCCGAACAGATCCTGTTCAAAAATGTGAACGTATTCGATGGCACCAGTGACAAGCTCGCGATGGGTATGGATGTGCTGGTTACTGGCAAAGTGATTGGTGAGATTGGCAAAGGGCTGTCTGCGGATGCGGGTTCCACAGTGATCGATGGTAACGGCCGTACCCTCATGCCAGGCCTGATAGACGGTCACGCCCATGTGATGATCAACCGGAATTTCGGTGTGGTTGAGACCAATATGGACCTCACCGATATGTCCCTGAATGCGGCTATTGTAATGAAGCGTTTCCTCATGGACGGCTTTACGACCGTGCGTGATATGGGGGGCCCTACCTTTGGCTTGGCTCGGGCACTCGATGATGGTCGGGTTGTTGGTCCGCGCCTATACCCTTCTGGCGCGTTCATTTCACAGACCTCGGGACATGGTGATTTCCGTGACAGGGCTGATCCAGGGTTTAGCATTAGTGACGCGGGAGACCTGTCTAACTTCGAGCGCATGGGAGTCGGTATGGTCGCTGATGGCGTGCCTGAAGTACTTAAGGCTACCCGCCTGAATCTGCGCAACGGTGCAACTCAAATTAAGATAATGGGCGGCGGCGGCGGTTCATCCCGTTTCGACCCTATCGATACCACCCAGTACTCAGAGGCAGAGATCTGCGCGATTGTTGAGGCAGCCGCAGACTGGGGCACATACGTGGGTGCGCACACGTTCAATGAGCGTGCTATTAACCGCTTATTGGATTGCGGTGTTAAGACTTTTGAACACGGCTTCTTCATGACTGAAAAGGTAATGAAGCGAATCGCCAAGGATGGTGGATACGTGGTGCCGCAGATGTGGGGCCTCTCGCCAGATCTTGCTAAAAACCCATTGATGCCGGCAGATAAGTTGCCCATGGTCGCTAAACTTCAGGAGGAGTACGGCGACTTCGGTATGAATCTGTTGAAGCACGGAGTCAAGGTTGTTTTTGCTTCTGACTATGTCGGCGAGTTCGCCGACGCTGAGCGTGCTCGCCGTTATGAGATCTGGTGGCGTACACAGGCGTTTGGTAGCAATTTCGAGGTGCTGAAGCAACTAACCTCTACTGCTGGCGAAATGATTGCTATGTCGGGACCACGCAACCCCTACAAGGCAGGCCCTCTGGGATTGGTGAAAGAAGGCGCCTATGCAGATCTGATTCTAGTAGATGGCAATCCACTGGAGGACATCACAGTGATTGGTGGCACCGACCAATGGTGGACGGCGGAGCCAGAGTATAAGTTGGTTCCCTCTATTCATCTGGTGATGAAAGGCGGCAACATCTACCGCAATGAGATCACGGGTGAGCTCTCAGAGGCTGCAATCAGCTTCCCGGAAATGAAGTTCGAAGGCATTATCAGCGACTATATTCCTGCTAACTAGGCTGTCTTCCTGGACAATGGCTTTTGAGTCCCTCCCTGCGATTCGCTTCCAGGGTGGGCACCCTCTATTACGAGGGCATTGTACCGATCATGAAAGGTGGGGCAGTCCACAAAGCGGTCTGAAATCATCGATCGTGCCGAACATAAACACTGGGCGTACTCTCGTTGTAGGCGTACGCTCATTTTCGCGAAATTCTTGAACCAAAACTTCTGTTATCACCTTTCAAGCGAGTCCAAATGTTTTTAGTGAAGGCAAGCGCGGCAGAATTCGAAGCATATTCATTTGCGTTGCCCGTGGCGGTTGCTTTGCTAGCAGCAACCCATACTGTGCAGGCTGAAGACAACCCAACGTTTGGTGGTCCCGATTCCGTCGAGAACACTATAGAAACAGACCGTGCAGACAAAGGCGGTTTTATTGATATGGGTGTGTTCGAGCAGTTCGAGCAGTGGCAAGACTCGATGAAGGAGGATCATGGGTTCAGCCTGGGGATGGATTACTCCTCGGTCACTGTTAACGCCAGTGAGTCGTTGTCAGGCGCAGACGATTCAGCCAGCGGTGGGATGTTTCGTGTTTATGGCAGCTGGAACCTGACAGGCGATGGTGCTTCCACGTCAGGAGGCATTGTATACAAGCTGGAGCATCGTCACAGTTATGGCGACCCAGCTCCCAGCGATCTTTACATAGGCGGAGTGGGCTACGCAGGTCTCACGGCCCCACCGTTCAGTGATCAGGGTGGCCGATTTACCAACCTGTACTGGCGCCAGAGTATGAACAGCGGTCGCACGGTGGTACTCGGCGGCTTTCTTGATGCGACTGATTACTTTGATGTATACGGGCTGGCCAGCCCCTGGCTGCACTTCATGAATCTTGCCTTCTCTACGGGATCCGCGGCTACGGATTTGCCCAACGATGCCACATTGGGCATTGGCGCGGGTCACTTGTTCGACAACAACGTATATGTGATCGGCAGTGTCGTCGATCGCAACTCAGACCCCACCGATATCAGTGAAGGATTCGATACTTTTTTCAATGACAATGAGTATTTTTCCAGTATTGAGATCGGTCGTACCAGCTCTCATTCGCGTATCGCGCTCGACAACGTTCACTTGTCTTTATGGCATGTGGACTCCCGTGACGAGATCGGGGCGCCCAACGGCTGGGGTGCCAATTTCTCCTGGTCACGTTATTACAACAATCAATTCATGCCGTTCATCCGTGCGGGATACACTGATGATAGTGGTTCGCTACTGGAGAAAAGCGTCAGCTTGGGTTTCGGGTATCAGCCTGACTCTTCAACTGCAGCGCCTGGCAATCTATTTGGCGCGGCAGTGAATTGGGGTGAGGTTAACGACCTGTCTTTTGGCCCGGGACTGGACGATCAATATACGGCAGAAGTGTTTTACCGTTGGCAAACCTCAAAAAAACTGGCGCTCACCGCTGATATCCAATACCTGAAAGATCCGGCATTGAATCCCGATGAAAGTAGTGTCTACGTCTGGTCGATGCGAGCGCGTTTTGCGCTATAGCTGAGGTAATGAAAGTCAGAAGTTACCGGTTCTTGTCATACAGCACTGCCTTGTTTCTTTCAGTCAGATGCTCTGGCTTGTCGGCCGATACGGCGACCCCATCGTCAACAGTCGAGCCGGCAAACGTCGAGACCTATCAATCAGGCTACGGCGATAGCGTTGAATTCGGTGGTCCCAGCGCGGTCTCTCAAGAGCTCGACACCTTGAATGAAAACCGGGATTCCCTCTATCAACTCGATCCCTTGCAGCGCGGGTTTGATCCCTGGTTTAAGTGGAAAGAAAGTCTGAACAGAGAGAGTAAGATCAAGCTGGGTGTCAACGCACTTATGCTGTATCAGCACAGTAGTGCTGATGCCTCCGCAGATAACCAGAGAAACTCTGCGGGTGGAATCTATCGTTTTCAGGGCAGCTGGAAAGGCTATTCCTCTCCCTCTGGAAACGACGGCAAGCTTGAGTGGAGACTGGAGGCCAGATCTGATATCGGTGGTGACCCATCACCTCAGCAATTTGGTGCTCAGTACGCGGCAGCGCTTAACACCGGATTTCCCTATGGCGATAACTTTGATACTGATCTGGCAGTATTGAATTGGACCCAACTCTTGAATAATGGCCGCGCAGGCGTCGTGGCTGGAAGGTTGGCATTTGATGCGTATCTGGATGCTTTTGCTTTTCAGTCACCCTATCGCGGTTTTTTGAATCGTTCTTTCATTTTCAATCCAACGCTTGCCACAACGGGAGCGGGCGCGCTGGGTGCCGTCGTGAAAGGGTTTGTCACCGACCAGGTCTGGCTGGGCGCACAAATCTATGATGGCAATGCGTCTAACGGAACTTTCGATTTGGATACTTTCCGGGATTACGAATGGCTAAAGGCGATCGAGATTGGTTGGACCCCCGATATTAGTTTGCGAGCAACGGACCGAATACAGCTTACC
>CALINF010000016.1 GCA_938045215.1 uncultured Halieaceae bacterium
CGAATGCCACCGCTTCGCCACCCCAGACTTCAGCACAAACGCGTGTCAGCGCCGCTGTCAGGGTTGTCTTACCGTGGTCAACGTGACCGATGGTGCCCACATTCACGTGGGGCTTAGTACGTTCAAATGCTTCTTTTGCCACTGTGATTCACCTCTTTGAGATAATTAAAAACTAACTGGTTGTGTTTTTGGAAATAATTTGTTCGGCAACGTTGTTAGGCGCTTCCGAGTACTTGGAAAATTCCATCGTATAGGTCGCTCGACCCTGAGTTGCTGAGCGAAGATCTGTCGCATAGCCAAACATCTCTGCCAACGGTACTTCCGCATCAATCACCTTGCCTGACGGATTCTCATCCATTCCTGCAATCAAGCCGCGGCGGCGATTCAGATCGCCAACCACATCACCCATATTTTCTTCAGGCGTTACCACTTCCACTCGCATAATGGGCTCAAGCAGTACGGCTCCACCCTCCTGTGACAACTTCTTGGTTGCCAGGGATCCGGCTATTTTGAACGCCATCTCGTTGGAGTCGACATCATGAAACGAGCCGTCATACAGCGTGGCTTTGAGTCCCAGCAGGGGGTAGCCTGCCAGCACGCCATTTTGCATCTGCTCCTCGATTCCTTTCTGCACGGCAGGAATATACTCGCGAGGCACAGTGCCACCCACAATCTCATTCACAAACTCAAGACCCTCAGCATCGGAGTCTTCTGCTGGCTCAAATTTGATCCAGACATGGCCATACTGCCCGCGGCCACCAGACTGGCGAACAAACTTGCCTTCAATCTCGGACGTATTACGAATCGCTTCGCGGTACGCGACCTGCGGCTTGCCAATGTTGGCTTCAACACTGAATTCCCGCCGCATGCGATCAACCAGGATATCCAGGTGCAATTCACCCATTCCTGAGATAATGGTCTGGCCGGTTTCTTCGTCTGTTTTGACACGAAAAGACGGATCCTCTTGCGCCAGCTTACCCAGGGCGACACCCATTTTTTCCTGATCTGGTTTCGACCGGGGTTCTACCGCCACCGAAATCACAGGCTCTGGAAATTCCATGCGCTCAAGCACGATAGGACTGTCGATATCGCACAGGGTATCGCCGGTGGTAACGTCTTTCAGGCCGACCGCAGCTGCGATATCACCCGCAAGTACTTCCTTGATTTCTTCGCGGCTGTTGGAGTGCATTTGCACCATCCTACCTACGCGTTCTTTCTTCTGCTTGACCGAGTTGAATATGCCAGTACCGCTCTCAAGTTTCCCGGAGTACACGCGGAAAAACGTCAGCGTACCCACGAAAGGGTCAGTCGCTATCTTGAAGGCCAGCGCTGAGAACGGCGCGTCATCATCGGCTGAGCGCGTATCGGTCGTCTCGTCCTTATCCAGCAGCGTACCCTCGATCGCCTTCACCTCAGTAGGTGACGGCATATAGTCGATCACCGCGTCCAGCATGGCCTGCACACCTTTGTTCTTGAATGCAGAGCCACCCAACACGGGAACAATCTCGTTGGCCAGCGTGCGCTTTCGAATGCCAGCCTTGATCTCTTCCTCGGTAAGCTCACCACCCTCGAGATATTTCTCCATCATCTCGTCGGTGGCTTCGGCCGCGTTCTCAATCATGAATTCGCGCATCTCGCGAACCTGCTCGACCATTTCGTCGGGCACATCGGCGTACTCAAACGTCATTCCCTGATCAGCTTCATTCCAGAAAATGGCCTTATTCTTGACGAGATCGATCACGCCCTTGAACTGTTCTTCGGCACCAATAGTCATCTGTAGCGGCACTGCTACCGCTCCCAACCTGGTCTTCAGCTGCTCAACGACCATATGGAAATCAGCGCCAGCACGGTCCATCTTGTTGACGAAAACCATGCGTGGCACTTCATATTTGTTGGCCTGACGCCATACCGTTTCGGTTTGAGGCTGCACGCCAGAAGATCCGCACAGTACAACCACGGCACCATCCAGCACACGCAAAGAGCGCTCTACTTCAATGGTAAAATCCACGTGCCCGGGTGTATCGATGATATTGATGCGGTGATCATCGAATTGGGCATTCATGCCCTTCCAGAAGCAGGTGGTTGCAGCAGAAGTTATCGTAATCCCGCGTTCCTGCTCCTGTTCCATCCAATCCATCGTAGCCGCGCCATCATGTACTTCACCGATCTTATGTGACAGACCGGTGTAGAACAGCACGCGCTCAGTGGTTGTGGTTTTACCCGCATCCACATGAGCACAGATACCAATATTGCGATATCGATTGATAGGCGTTTGGCGTGCCACGATGACTTCCCCGTAAATCGGTAGTTGGGCAGATTCTTAGAAGCGGTAGTGAGAGAATGCCTTGTTCGCTTCTGCCATGCGGTGCACATCTTCGCGCTTCTTCACAGCGTTACCTTTACCCTGTGAGGCATCGATGATTTCACCGGCAAGACGTTGACGCATGGATTTCTCGCCACGATTACGGGCATATTCCACCAACCAACGCATGGACAATGCAATGCGACGCGATGGACGCACTTCAACCGGTACCTGGTAGGTGGCACCACCAACACGACGGGATTTAACTTCCACCATCGGGGCGATGTTTTCCAGCGCTTCGTCGAAGGCTTCCAGGGGGTCTTTGTTCAGACGCTCCTGAACAATATCGAGCGCACCGTATACGATGGTCTCTGCGACAGATTTTTTACCACTCACCATGACGTGGTTCATAAACTTGGCCAAAGTCACGTTACCAAACTTAGGGTCTGGCAGTACTTCGCGCTTGGCGACTACTCTTCTTCTTGGCATGTTGTTGCCCTTCTCTCTTCAGGTTGCCCGAACACCGACCTGCCACATATGCGGGGGAGGCAGGGGTTCGGCCTTACTTACATCGTTTTGCTCAGAAAATCTCGCAATACCCGCTTACTTGGGTCGCTTGGCTCCATACTTGGAACGACCGTTGCGACGGTCAGCGACTCCGGAGGTGTCGAGGCTGCCACGTACGGTGTGATAACGCACACCAGGCAGATCCTTCACACGACCACCGCGAATCAGTACCACACTGTGCTCCTGCAGGTTGTGACCCTCACCACCGATGTATGAGGAAACCTCATAACCGTTGGTCAGGCGTACACGGCAAACCTTACGCAGTGCAGAGTTTGGCTTCTTCGGGGTTGTCGTATAGACACGAGTACATACACCGCGGCGCTGCGGACAGCTCTGCAGGGCAGGTACGTCGCTCTTGTCGACTTTGCGCTTCCTGGGCTTACGAACCAATTGGTTGATCGTTGCCATTCAGTTAGAACTCCAAATTCTCATTAATTTTCATGGCGTTATAGCCACGCTCCTCATGCGACAGCCGTGTCGCCAAAGGGATTGGGTAATGGTCGTCAATTGCTGGCAATACCAGAGGATATCGGACGCACGAACCTACCCCCCCTAAAGAGGAGGCGGCATTCTATAGATGCGCTAATAAGGAGTCAACCCGTGAGAGCAATTGCATTTCACGGGTTGAGGGAGTGTGAGAGACCCCGAAGCCTCACAGATAACAAACCCCGGGGTCAGATTGATCAACTACTGGGTCGGAACGCCTTCAACAACCAGCGTAGCAGAGTACACGCGAGGGCTATCACAGTCTGTTATGCCATCTCCAATCGCATTCGCTTGTTGCATGGTATCACCCGTTGTATAGCGGTCCCATGCTGCGCCCAGTTCATCATAGCCTGAATAGGCAGTCACGCTATAGTAGTCGAACTCTATGTCACTACCCCACCCCAGGGCGGGCCAGAACATCCAGTTCGACGCCTTGCTGCCCTTGGCTACCATCATGTCAGATATCTGCTTATGCGCAGCAGTTGCCTCTGCCCCTGTCTTGCCCTCAGCCAACGTACAGCTCGAGAATGAGACAAGGCCGTCGGATGTTGACCAGTTGCTCGTGTTCACCGGGTAAGAAACAACCATGGAGTGACCGTTAGAGCAGTCGATGACCTTGTTAAACTCCTCATCCAGCCCGTGATCGCCCGTGGTGTATGCGGTCGTAAATTTACCCATACTCGCACCGGACGGCCAGGCGCCCAGCCAAGCGACGTCAAAGCCT
>CALINF010000017.1 GCA_938045215.1 uncultured Halieaceae bacterium
GTCGTGGTACCGGCTTTATAGCTGTCTTGCCACTTTATCGCATCTTCTGCAAACAACAGTATCACCGTTGAGCCCAGCTTGAAGCGCCCCATCTCCTCACCTTTCTCTAGGTGAATCGATTCAGGTGCGGCGGTGTAGTCATGCAGATGCGGCATTGTGGGTGGCGGCGCTACCTGACCCGACCAGACCGTTTCTATTCCGGCAACGATCATAGCCCCCACCAGGATCATCGCCATAGGCCCCACCTCCGTATCGAAGTAGCAAACAAGACGCTCATTGCGCGCAAACAGGCGATCCACGTTCTCCGCCGTTGTGCCGTTTACGGAGAAGAGCTTGCCGGGGATATAACAGGTTGCGGTCAGAGTACCGGCAATAGGCATATGCACCCTATGGTAGTCACGCGGTGACAGATAAATGGTAGCGAAGTCCCCATCTTTAAACTCAATGGCACGTTCCAAGTCACCACCCAACAGTTCAGTAGTAGAAAAACACTGACCCTTGGCCTGGAATATCCGCCCTCCCTCTATCTCGCCCAGCTGGCTGATGGCGCCATCGGCAGGGCAAACAATCGGGGCATCGGCAACGGGACGTGCGTCTTCTTTCAGGGCGCGCGTGAAGAATGCATTGAAATGGGCGTATGCCTCGATATCGGCCTCAACCGCCTCGCTCATATCAACACGAAAATGTGCGACGAACTGCTTTATCACCCAGTTTTTCAGCCAAAGCGGGTACCGCAGTTCTGCCAGATAGCCCATCATTCGTGAGAGCAGATGCTGCGGCACAACGTGTTGTAGAAAAATGAAAAGTGAATCCATAAATCCTAGTGTATCCTTGTCGTGGAGAAAGAAAAGGCAAGCTAAAACGTGAAGAACTGGCTCTGTATCCTGCTGTTACTGCCTGCGCTCGCCGCAGCGCAGCAAGAAGAGGATACCATCAATGGCTGGGAAGCGGCCGAGCCCGATGAGGAGCTGGAACTCGATGCCAACTGGATCGACGAATCCCATGCCGTGGCCACCGATCATGCTCAGGCTCTCACCGAATGGATGGACAACTTCTTTGGTGATCCCGAATACAACCTGGAGCAGGCCGAGTCTCAACTGCGTCTCGAAATCATCGACGATTGGGACGATGAGGATGGCAACGACGTATCCTTTCGCCTGAGAGGCAAAGTCCAGCTTCCCAAGATTTCCAAGCGCCTGGACCTTGTCTTCTCGGGAGAAGATTCCGATTTGGACAGCGCAGAAGACAGGCGCAACAACGACGATGGTATTGCACTGCAATACAAACTGAACGAGGGCCGTCGAAGCCGCTTTGATCTCACACTGGGCTGGTCATCTGGTCCGAAACCGGGTGTGAAGTACCGCTATCAAGGTTCATTCGATGAACGTAGCAGCTACCGGTTCATTGAGCGTGTGCAGTACGAGATAGATGACGGCTTTATCAGCAGCAGCCAACTCGACCTCAACCGCTCTCTCAGTCCCGACAATCTCCTCCAATGGAGCAATAGGATCACCTACGGTGAGAGTACAGATGGCGTCGAATGGCGCAGCCGCGTTGCTCTGAGGCAGAGGCGCAATACAGACAGCGCAAAACCATCTGCTCTGAGCTACATCGCCGCGGTCAATGGCGTGACCAGCCCGCATAGCTTCGTCAAAAACTACCGCCTTGCTCTGTTGTGGCGACGGCAATTCTATCGCGATTATCTGTTTGTTGAACTTGAGCCTGGCTACAACTTCCGCAAGCGCAACAATGCTGATAGTCGCAACAACGTGTTGAGCATGACCGTCAGGCTTGAGATCGCATTGCAACGCGATCTGCGCAAGGTGCGAAAACCCCGGTCAGCTGTCACTGGGGACTAGCGGGCAAGAGAAGACCCAATAGCGCTCCTCTGCCCATTGGATAGCAACGTGTCATGAGGTATTCTTTTTGAAGCCAGATGCAGAAACACTGCACCTGGCTTCATGCACTACAGATTTTCTTCTGCGAACGCTGCCAGCCGGCTCCGCACAATGCCATTTACATGCATGATGCCCGCGTGTGGATATACCTTACTGCGCTCCACCAAATACGTCAGGCCCGAGGTCAGCGGTGAGATATACTTATTGTCGATCTGAGCCAGGTTGCCCAACACAACTATCTTGGAGTCAGCACCCACACGACTGATCACCGACTTCAGCTGAAACTGGGTAAGCCCCTGGCTCTCATCGATTATGATGTAGGCGTTATTAAATGACCGGCCGCGCATAAAATTCAACGACTTGAACTGGATGTTCGCCCGCTCCTTTACGTACTCGATGCTGCCATGACAGGACTCGTCGGTGCCATGCAGAATCTCAAGGTTGTCGTCGAAGGCCGCCAGCCAGGGAGCCATTTTCTCTTCCTCTGTACCGGGCAGAAATCCTATATCCTCGGCAATAGGCGGCGTTGATCTGGCAACAATCAGCTTGTTGTACTTTTTCTGCTCCAAAATGGCATGCAAGCCGTAGGCGAGCGCGATCAAGGTTTTACCCGACCCGGCAGGCCCTGTCATCACTGTCATATCCACGTTGTCGTCGTCGATCAGAGCCATGGCCATGGCCTGCTCCAGATTGCGCGGCGACATACCCCAGAAGCGCTTGTTCATAAGGTTGTCACGGCTGTCGCAGCGAAGATACACAAACTCGCTGTCGACGCGCTTCACAAATGCGATGAACTCCTGATCATCGTGGACAAACATATTGGGATACGCGTTCGGCAGCGATTTGCGCGGAATGCGATGCAGCGTGCAGTCACCCTCGCGCAGTGTGTCTACCTCGGATATTGTGCTCCAGAAATCGCCCTCAACGTGCTCGTAGCCTTTTGCCAGCAGATCGATATCGTCCAGCACACGATCCCTGCGGTAGTCTTCCACATGTAAAAGACCCGATCCTTTGGCCTTGATTCGCATATTGATGTCTTTGGTAATCAGGCACACAAACTCATTCGGGTTCTCTGCCTGTAATCGCAACGCCACGTTGATAATGCGATTGTCGTTAGCCTGATCCTGAGTGACATCGAGAAACGGCACAGAGCTATCTTCGCTGAGTAACTGATCGGGGAAAATCGCCAGTGTGCCCGATTGTCCCTCGAAACATGAGCCGGGCACTTCCACTCCTTCCTGAATTTCCTGAGGCGAGGCTGCATCAACCACTTTGTCTATCATCTGAATCGCGATTCGCGCCTCGCGACTCACGGTTTTGTCGCGCCGGTCCTTGATATGATCGAGCTCTTCGAGGACGGTCATCGGAATGACCACGTGATGTTCATTAAAAGCGGTTACCGCAGTAGGATCGTGTAGCAGCACGTTCGTATCCAGAACGTAAGTTTTTTTGATGACTGGTTTCAGGTTGGTTTTTTCTACGCGCAGGGCGGAGCCTGAGTCCATAGACTAGTCCTCGTTGTGGTTTCAGTCGCTAAGGGTCGGGGTATTGCCGCATTGGCAATTGAGATCGCAGAAACCGCTCGCACCGACTTGTCCCGAAGGCTATCAGAGCAGAATTTGCAAATAGGATGTGAACAAGGCAGAGATAAAAAAGAGCGCGAATAAGTCCTGAGCAGGGGAAGCTCGAAGGCAGCGCATACGCGCTTGTTGTGCGTGGCACGCGGGTAAGACATACCTACTCCAACCCGCGTCCGGAAGTTGTTCAAATGGCGCTTCCCGGATAATTGCAACGAAGTGCTTGCAACTGATTATCAAACCGATCAGTCACCGCTGTCAATCGCCGTTGAGAATTAGTTTCAGCATTGCCAATGATTACGATTGCGCCCTGACAGCGCGCGGTATTTCAGTTACGATGCTGGGCTTATGTCACGTAAATAAGTGCAGTTCCCAACATGCTCAATCAGGACTCCCTCGCCCAGCTCAAGGGATTGAAAACCAAGATGGAGGCCGAGAAGGAAATTGCCGAGGCCGTCGTCAAAGGTACGCAGGCTCGCTACGGCTTTGCTGTGCTCGATGATGGTAGGGAAATCTTCATTCCTCCAGATGAAATGCTCAAAGCGTTTCCAAATGACCGGGTCCGCGTATGCATTCGCCCCGGCAAAGACAACAAGACCATCGCCGACATCGAACGCCTCGTCAGCAGCCCTCTAAGTGAGTTCACCGGCCGCTGTGTGCGCAAGGGTAAAGCCATCTTCGTACAACCGGACCTTGAGCAACTCAAGCGCTGGCTGTTCATTCCCCCGCATGCACGCAACGGCGTCAAGGAGGGCGACTTCATTCGCTGCGCCATCCTCAGGCACCCCATAAAGGACGGCAAGCCCCAGGCTAAGGTGCTTGAGGTCCTGGGCAACACATCAACGCCAGGCATCGAGAATACCTACGCCATCGCACGCTTTGGCTTGAAAGGAGAGTGGAGCAGTGCCAGCCAGAACGAACTGCAACAACGCCTGGCTTCCTTTGACCCACTAAAAACCGGCCAACGCCGGGATCTGACCGATCTGGAATTTGTCACGATCGATGCTGCCAAAACTCAGGATATCGACGACGCACTCTATGCCGACATCAGCAGCGACGGCTGGACGCTGTTCGTGGCGATAGCCGATCCAACGGCCTATATTCCGGCAGACTCCGGGCTTAGAAAGGATGTCGCTGAACATGGCACGTCAGTGTATTTCCACGGCAACGTACTACCCATGCTGCCCGACGCACTGTCTCAGGACACCTGCGCGTTGTCAGAAGGTGACAACCGGCCGGCGCTGGTATGCAAGCTGGCCGTTTCCGACAGCGGTGAGGTTGGTGAATTCGAATTTATCGAGGCCACCATACGATCACGTGCCAAACTGTCTTACTACGGCGTCGACCGCTATCTGTCTGGGCAATATGACGAGCTGATGAGTCATGCCACTCCACTGGAAGCGCTGTATCAGGTCTACAGGGCTCTTCGCGGACGGCGAGAGCAGCACGAGTTGGTTATGGAAGAGCGCAGCGAATATCGCTGGATCCTCAACGACAATAAGCAGATTGAGAACATAGAGTCCTACGAAAAATTGCTGTCGCAGAAGCTTGTTGAAGAATGTATGGTCGCAACCAATCGCTGCGCGGCTCGCTTTCTCACCGAGCACAATGCCAGCGGCCCCTTCGTTGGTCACCCGGGATTTCGGCCTGATCGACTTGATGAGGCACGAAAATTCCTCGACATGCATGCACCAAAAGTCGCCACCGAGTCGCTAGACACTGTAGCGGGGTATCGCACGGTGATGCAGCACCTGTCGAACTCCAGCAGCGCGTTGCCATTGCGCGCCATGGTGAACCGACTGCTAACACGCGCGGAACTTGTCACCACCAGCGCCCCACATATGGGGATGGCGCTGCCTAGCTACACCAACTGCACTTCACCGCTACGCCGATATGTGGACTTCCTTGCACACCTGCAGATCAAATCGATCCTGCAGGGTCAGTCAAATGGGCTGGTCGATCAGCCGGAACTGGACGCGCTGGCAACGAAGATAGCCAGCACCAGGGCCGCAACGACAATGGCAGAGCGCTGGTTGGCAGGAAATTATCTGACACGCACAAGCTCTGACGGTAGCGTATTGCCTGGCAAGATTTCTCACATCAACAGCAGTGGTTTCAACGTACGTCTTTCAGCGTCAGGACTTGAAGGCTTTGTGGATCTGCGCAAGGATCCGGAGAAGTTCAGCTACGATAAATGGACTGCCAGCCTTACCAGCACGAGCAGACGCTTCCAGCTAGATCAACCGGTCGACGTGCGCTTTGGCGGTGTCGATGAAGACCAGCAATATCAGGCAAATTTCAAACTGGTAGAGAACTGCGGGCTGAAGCCGCCAAAGGCAGAGCCCACGCGGGACAACGCTGCAGACTTGAAGAAGGACGCAGGCGGTGCCGACTCAGACGCTGCAACCGGGTCCGCGGTGAGTACGACTCGCACTGACAACACTGAAGATACAACCAAAAATGCGACAGCAGGAAGTGAAGACGCTTCCTGATTTGAACGAAGACGCCTAAGCGTTTTTGCTGGAATGCAGCGTAGCAGATGGCGTACCTGCCACGAAAGGCGGCAGTGAAGGGATTAATTGCTGTTGCACGTCGGCCACGAGATGAATCATCTCCGCAACACCCAGTGCCCGCAGGTAGTCTCCCATGTCGCTGTGACTATCAAATGCCACGTTAGCGTCAGCCAAGCGCAGTGCCTGAATGATGAGCAACTCCTGGCTACTGTATTGAGCGCTTTCCCCAAAGATCAGCTTGGTGAATGTATCGACGATTGCCATCTCACTCACGCTGTCAGTTTGTTTCGTCAAATATGCCCGCTGCATAACCCTTCCCTGCTTGTTGAATCGCATCCATCGCGGTCAACTACCATGCTTTGATATTGAGTATGGACCAGAGAACCATCACCGCTGGCTAAAAAATAGGCAATATTTCACAATTCAGGCGAGAAAACGTTGGTGTTTCCCCAATTTGGGTCATGTTTGGCAGCCTGATGAGCGCTCTCAAGGAACGCTGAACCAAGCACGCAGATAACAACCTGCGCGCGAGAAAGGTGCCAAATCAGAAGTGTGCGCTACCGGGTGTGCGGGGAAAGGGGATCGCATCGCGCACGTTTTCCATCCCGGTCACATAGTTGAGCAAGCGCTCGAAGCCCAGGCCAAAACCCGCATGTGGCACGGTGCCAAAGCGCCTCAGATCCCGATACCACCACAGCTCGTCGCGCAGATGCGGATCCATACGAGCGTCGAGCACATCGAGGCGCTCTTCACGCTGGCTGCCGCCGATAATTTCACCGATACCCGGTGCCAGCACATCCATGGCAGCTACAGTTTTGTCGTCGTCGTTCAGGCGCATATAAAACGCCTTGATATCCTTGGGATAATTCATGAGGACAACAGGGCGGCCAACATGCTTTTCGGCCAGGTAGCGCTCATGCTCTGACGCCAGGTCAACGCCCCATTCAACGGGAAACTCAAATTTCTCTCCGCTGTTTTTCAGGATCGTGATGGCATCGGTATACTCAAGTCGCTCGAAATTGTTGTCGATTACCGTGCGCAGTCGATCGATCACGGTGTTATCAATTCGCTGCGCGAAGAAAGCCATGTCGTCCTCGCACTCATCCAGCACCCGAGTAAAGACATGCTTGAGCAAAGCCTCGGCCAGGTCTGCGTTGTCATTGAGGTCGGCAAAGGCGATCTCAGGCTCTACCATCCAGAACTCTGCCAGATGTCGACTGGTGTTGGAGTTTTCAGCGCGGAACGTGGGGCCGAATGTGTAAACTTTACTCATTGCAAGGCAGTAAGACTCTACTTCCAGCTGACCGCTGACGGTTAGAAAGGCATCGCCGGCAAAGAAATCCTCGCGATAGTCGACCTCACCCTTATCGGTGCGCGGTAGATTGGCCATATCCAGAGTACTTACGCGGAACAGCTCACCTGCCCCCTCGCAATCGCTACCGGTAATAATGGGCGTGTTGATCCAGTTGAAGCCCTCGCTATGAAAGTAGTTATGAATTGCGTTGGCGAGCGTGGTACGAACCCGCGTAATCGCACCAAATGTATTCGTGCGCGGGCGCAAATGCGCCTGGGTGCGCAGGTATTCAAACGTGTGGCGCTTCTTGGCAATCGGGTAGCTTTCGGCATCATCCACCCAGCCCACCACTTCAACGGATGTCGCCTGAATCTCTACACTCTGCCCCTTTCCCTGGGACTCCACCAGCTCACCGGTCACAATGACCGAACAACCCGTAGATAACTTCAGAATCTCATTTTCGTAGTTCGACAGTTCGCTGGGGACCACGGCCTGAATGGCATCAAATGCCGACCCGTCATGAACCGCTAAAAAAGAGATGCCGGCTTTGGAATCTCGTTTGCTGCGCAACCAACCCTTCACAGTAACGGTTTTTCCCAGTTGTTCGCGGGCTTTTAGGGCAGCAGCTACAGACAGAAATTCAGACATGGAATCGGGGTCCTGAAGGTGTTCGAATAGCCGCGCAGGATACCGAAATGCCAGACACAGGGCTAGCGTGCAATACGCGTTATCTTGCTGCCCTCGAGGCTCAAATTACCCATAAGGCCCTGATTGGAAAAAATGAATGCCAGAACCGGTTGTCGCCATTGGGAGCTGTCTATCTTGCCGCCCTTACCCAGCGTTACGACCGCAACGCTGGAATCTACGCCTACTTCCCAGCCATGCCCAGACTGAAATCTGGACAGCGCTTCATCGGACATAAACAATACGGCTTCCGATTTTGTCTGCGCGCCAAGCTGCAGGCCAAAGCTTGCCCCTGCGGTGGAGTAGTACCCCGTGCTGACCCCGCCAACGCGAAGAACACCTTCGCCATACTGCGCTCCCACACCAAACCCCATCTTCACGATATGCGGAAAAATCAGTACGCCCCTGGCCTTGTCCAGCAGTTCTTTGGATTCAGGGGCATGCTCAATCAATAACGCAATCGCCTCGGTAGCTTTGGTCTCGATAGTCTCCTTGGACTCTGCCAACGCGGAGTTCCCACCCAGCAACAAAGCCAGTAGCAGGGGCAACAACACGGCCGCGCGAACGGCATACAGTACCGGCTGTTGGGGAGAGTGAGCGGTAGAGGTGACAGCGTACAGCATTAAACATCATCCAAATATCGACGAATGTTCATCATAGCGTGCATCGAACAGTGCTGCAGCCCTGCGCTCAGTGAGCCGCCAGCTGCTCCTGGCGCACCGCCTCCAGGTGCAGTCGATACGCATCAACATCCGTCCTGAGTTTGGCCTGTGCTATGGCGCGCTCAATAAACACCGTTGCGCTGTCGAAGTCATCCATCTTGTAGTGAATAATGCCCACAGCGTACAGCAGCCTGCTGTCATCGGGCTTCAGTGTTAATGCCAGCTCGTAGTGACTCAAGGCTTGCTGCAAATCACCTGCCTCGCCCGCCTTGTCTCCCAGCCAGGCGTGATAATAGGGATTGGACGTGCGGTAGCGTTCAACGCGCTCTACCCAGTAGCTGCGCTCTTCATCTCGACCCATCTTGTCATAAAGCACAACAAGATTATTCATAGCCGATCGATCCTTGGAGTCCAGCTGCAGCGCCCTGAAATAGCTTCTCTCGGCAGCATCGTACTGACCGGACATCCGATAGATCGCTCCCATGTTCACCCACAAGTGGCCCATATCAGGGCTCAGTTGCAGGGCCTTGGCCCCGTTCAGCCAGGCTGCCTCCAAATCTTCCTCAGCCAGCGCCGTCATCGCAATGTTGTTGTGGTACAAGGCCGCCCCATCAGCGTCCTTAAGCGTTCGGGAGCCGGTGATATTGCGCGACTCCAGCGGATCGATATCAACCATATACTGCTGACCATCGCGCGTCATGACCAACACATTCACATGTAGCCTGACTGCAACTCGCTCACCCATTCGAGTCCACTGCGGTCGCACCTCCAACCACTGGTAACGCGCATTGAGGCCTGCCTCGCGCGCCATGGCAACAAAGAAGTTGGCGTAAGCCAGGCAGTTGGCAGTGCCACGCTGAAAAACTTCCTCGGCAGTGCCCTCTCCGAAGGGATCATACTGCATGCCCAGCATGCTCTCACTCTTGACCGACTGATGCAGGTTTACAAGACGCTGCCGCTCGTTGGTCCTGTTTCCGCCATAAGTGCGGACCCATTCTTTCATTGCCGGTGTTGTTGCCAGCAGATCCGGGGTAGAAATGCGATCGGAAACGTCTGCGACAGTCAAAACCGTGTCGTCCAGATAAAGGGGAGCAAGTTCCGATACCGTGTAAGCAGGAGGGCCGGTGTTGGCGCAACCAACCAGCAAACACGCGCTGAGCATTACGCCGCAACCAAGGGTAAACGCTCGCCTGCGGATGAACCGTGTGAATACTCTGTAATCTGCCATACCACCCTCCACCTGTCGCAACAGGCGTCTTAGCAGTATAGCCCACTCGATTGCCTGTCAGCCAAACTGCAGTTGCATGAACAACCCGGCCATTGTCTCAATATAGTGGACATCACCTGGACTGAACCGATCAACAAGGGGACTGTCCACGTCCAGCACGCCGATGGGACCAGACGCCGCCACCAAAGGCACAACAAGCTCTGAGCGCGACCGGACATCGCAAGCGATATGTCCGTCAAACGCCAACACATCGGGTACTACCTGGGTTTGCAATTGCGCAATGGCACTGCCACACACGCCCTTTCCTACCGGAATTCGCACGCAGGCAGGCCGACCCTGAAAAGGACCCAGTACCAATTCGTTTTCCTGCAGGAAGTAAAAGCCCAACCAGTTGATATCGGCGAACTGGGCATTCAGCAACGCGGTGAAATTCGCGGCATTGGCGATGAGGTCGGTTTCATCGGACATGAGGCCCTGCAACTGCAAGCTTGCATCCTCCAGCGACAAGCATTGGGAAGATTCAGCGACGATCATGATAATTTTCCTTTGTTGATGTGCATCAATGCAGCCGACCCACCGACGCGCGATGCTTTGCTTTCAAGTAATCTACTACGCGCCGTTGTGGGATTGGGTGCGACGGAGGCTCCATGACTCAGCATTTTCTTGAAGAACATACCCGTGAAGATCAACGCGCTATGCGCAATCTCGCAACGGTGGTTGGTATTTTTATGGTCGCGACTGCCGTATTGGCGATTACTATTGCGGTGATTGCCGGTTAATACCCTGCGTGGGAACACTGTTTCCGCCAGCATAGCGTGTCAGGCGGCTGTGTGCAGGCCACATTCGCGGCCGTCAAACACCTTGGTCGGATCAAAGTAGTGCTTGCAGGTTGGCAATGCATGGGTAGCCATGTATTGCTCAATATCACTCTCTGACCAATAAAATATCGGCGCAACCTTCACGATACCCCGGCCATCCACGGAGACAATGTCGAGCGATTTACGATGCTCGGTCTCTTCACGACGGATACCGGTTAACCAGATTTCAGGTTGGAGTTCGTCCATCGCGCGGTCGAAAGGCTCCAGTTTCACCTGCCGGGTGAATTCCTGGTGGCGCTCTTCTTCGTCTACAGTGGGAATTCCACCCATAATGGCATTACGCCGCTCGGATGTTATCAACGGTGAGTAAACATGGAGATTAAGATCGAGTTGCGCGATCAATTTCTCTGCCACCAGATACGTATCACGCAAGTTATAGCCCGTATCAACCCAGACAGTCGGCACGCGGGAGTCGATCTCGGACACCAGGTGCAGCATGACGGCGGCATTGCGACCCATGCTGGTCGTGGCAACGGTAGATGCGTTATGACTCAACGCCCAGCGCACGATATCCGCCGCACTGGCATCACGCAGCGAGTCGTTAACACTGTCCAGATCAATATCCAGCACGCCCACAATTCCAAAGTCGAAAAACAGCCTGAAACGTTAAAGAATCGGGCCCGCACTGACAAATAACAACGGATTCTATGGTTATGCTTCAGAACTCGCGGTATTACGGCACGTCAGGCAGCGCGCGATAGCGACTTTTCGAGCTCCGCATGTAGCTCGACAAACTGCACCGTAAGTTTGTGGCCGGGAGAAAGGTCAATCAAGGGCCGATGTTCACGGTGTGACTCCTTCATCTTGACCGATGTATTGAGATAGGTACCCAGCACCGGATAACCTTCCTCCCTCAATTCGGTAACAAGCTCACCGGGCAATCTCGCCTGTGAATTGAACTGGTTGATAACCACACCCTCGACTTCCAGGTCAGGATTGTGATCTTCCTGCAACTCGGCGATGTTATCCATCAGGGAATACAAGCTCTGGCGTGCAAAACTGTCGCAGTCGAAGGGTATGAGCAACGCGTCCGCCGCGATCAGGGCTGATTTGGAGTAGAAATTGAAATTGGGCGGAGTATCGATATAGACGCGATCATATTCTTCCGAGAGCTTGTCCAGCGCATCACGCAATTTGTAGATCTTGTAGCGGGATTCAAGCTCTTTCTCCATTTGCGACAGCGCCGGACTGGACGGCATGAGGTAGAGGTTTTCGTAGCGGGTTTCCCACACGAAAGAATCGGGGTTCTGCCGCATCTTGCGCGAACCTACCGTCTGCTTGAACAGCCCCGCCACACCCTGAGCCTCTGCTGGAAATGCCTCGGCGTCTATTTCACCCACCAGGTAATGGGTGGTGTTGCCTTGCACATCGAGGTCTACAACAAGGGTACGATACCCAAGAGCTGCACCGATAGCGGCCAGATTACAGGTGATACTGGTCTTGCCGACCCCGCCTTTTTGATTGAAAACTACGCGTCTCATGACTGGAAATACCAAGTTTAAGAGGAAAGGAAATCAGCATTGGAGTGTAATGCCTGACGAGTACCAATGTAAGCTTCACCGGGTAGGCAAGAGGCAAAATTAGTCCTGAAAAGAGCCTCAGGCCGCCCACACTCGTCGATACAGTTCCACGATATCAGCCGCTTGGGGAATGCGAGGATTGTTAGCAGGAGAGCCAGAGGCCAGCGCCTGCTCGGCCATCACATCAAGCGAATCAAACCAGACTGCTTCTTCAATGCCAAAGGCCCCCGGAGAGGGCACCGACAAATCGTGATTGAGCTGACGCAACCCGTTCACCAGCTTTTCCAGGGCGCGCGCATCATCGTCCGTGCTATCTGCAAGCCCCATCACCCTGGCGCAATGGGCGTACCGTGGTGCCGCATGCTCTACCGACCACGCCGTAATCTCGGGTAAGAGCATGGCGTTGCTAAGTCCATGAGGCACATGAAACAACGCCCCGATTGGACGGCTCATGCCGTGAATCAATGTCACCGATGCGTTGGCAAAGGCTATCCCGCCCTGCGTCGCAGCCAGCATCATGGCCTCGCGCGCGCCACGATTGTCAGGTTCGGCGCAGGCCGTGCGAATGTTCTGCGCAATAGTTTTCATCGCCGTCAACGCAATGCTGTCCGTAAAAGGATTCGCCTTGCGACTGACATAGGCTTCCAGCGCATGACAAAGGCTATCGATACCCGTATCCGCCGTCAGTCTATACGGCATGGTCATTGTCAGTTCGAAATCCACGAGGGCCGCGACAGGCATCAAGCCCAGCCCCATGCACAACATTTTTTCCTGTGTTTGCGTATCGGAGATCACAGCCACACGGGTTGCTTCTGACCCGGTACCTGCGGTGGTGGGTATCGCAATAACGGGCAAGCCATTATCTATTTGATACGGCACCTTGTAGTCGCGCATGGGACCATCAAGCAATGCCAGCACTGCCACTGCCTTGGCGGTATCCATTGAGCTCCCCCCACCCAGGGCAACAACACAATCAAAATCCCCGTCGCGCAATACCGCCAGGGCCGCCTCTACGCTGTCGGTCGTGGGGTCGGGAACACAATCGCCGAATACACCAACCTCGATACCGGCGTCCGTCAATGGTCCAAGGATGCGCTCGCTGTACCCGCACTGCACCATAAAAGGATCAGTCACCAGCAGTGGGCGATTTACCCCCAATTCGCGCAGGGTCACCGTCAGCTCTGCGCTGGCACCAGCGCCAACGCGAAGGATTCGGGGAAGGTTGATGTTTGCCGCCATAATGAGTCTCTCCGGACGTCCTAATCTGCGATGTCTATCAGGTGAATCTCAAATACCAAAGCCGTGTTCGGCGGAATGGAATCACCAGCACCCTGCTCGCCGTAGGCCAATTCCGGTGGGCAGGCGATACGCCACTTATCACCCACAGACATCAACTGCAGCGCCTCGGTCCAACCGGGAATCACCTGATTCACCCCGAACGTGGCCGGCTCGCCTCGATCAACTGAGCTATCAAACACCGTACCGTCGACGAGTGTGCCGTGATAATGGGTGACTACTGTACTGTGAAGATCCGGCTTAACGCCGGAACCTGACTCCAGCACTTCATATTGCAGCCCACTGGCAGTTGTGGTGACTTCCTCACGCGCCGCATTGGCCTCCATAAACTGGCTTGCCAGCTCGTTACGTTTCCTGGACAGCTCTGCGGCCTTGGCTTTTTGCCTGTCCTGAATAACCTGATAGCTGGGGTTCAGATCAGCGTCAGACAATGCCGACTGCTGATTCTCATACCAGTGGGTAATGCCGGCGATAACGGCCTCCAGCGACAAGTTGTCGAAATCATTGCGACGCAGTTGATCGCCAAATTGGAGACCAAAGCCATAGCTGACTTTCTGCTCATCCGTATCCAGTTGTACCTCGGGTAGTAATGCCATTGCGTTTTTCCACTATGCTTGATTAAAAAAGTGAGGCGCACCTTAGCATGGCTACTCCTATCGATAAAATCCACGCGTTCTGGTTTGGCCCGTTGACCACCGATGGCATGAGCATCCCCAGCCAGCACGCCCTTTGGTTTACCAAGCAGGAAGACACCGACAGAGAAATCGCCACACGTTTTCAATCGCTGGTGGAACAGGCCCTGACCGGAGTTTTGGACGAGTGGGCGGACTCGCCGGAAGGCCTCATCGCCCTGACCCTCTTATTAGACCAGTTCACACGCAATATTTACCGCAATAGCGCCAACGCCTTCGCTGGCGATGCCAAAGCATTGGCTATTGTCCAGGATGCACTGTCTCACAACCGCCAACTGAGCTTGCCGCCGATTCATCAGGTGTTCCTGCTGATGCCGCTTGAACATACCGAGGACCTTTCTGTACAGGAGCAGTGCGTTGAGGCTTTCCGCGCCCTGCACGAGCGCACGGGGTTAGCACAGATCGCAGATTTTTCGCGCTATGCGGTTGCCCATCGCGATGTCATCGCACAATTTGGCCGCTTTCCCCATCGCAACGCAATATTGGCACGCGACTCGACTGAAGATGAGCTAATCTATCTTGAAAAGCATGGAGGTTTTTAATGAAAAGCCCAATGACAATAGCAGCCGCAGTGCTGACTTTCCTTCTGACGCAGACGAGCAATGCACAACCTCCTTTTGACTGCATGAACTCCGAGGCGCATCGCGCTTTTGACTTCTGGTTGGGGCAGTGGGAAGTCCATGATCCCAATGGCGCGCCTCAGGGCCGCAACCAGATTGTGTCGGTACAAAATGGCTGTGCCATTGAGGAGCACTGGACCAGTGTGCAAGGCGGCAGCGGACAGAGTATCAACTACTACCATCCCGGAAGGTCTCAGTGGCATCAGCTGTGGACCGACGGCGGCGCCAGCATTATTGATATCAGCGGGAATCTACAGGGCAAGAACATGATGCTGGAAGGCACAATATTCTATCTCAAGCCGGGCATCGAGCGGCCATTTCGCGGCTCCTGGAGCCCGCTTGAAGACGGGCGTGTGCGACAGTTCTTTGAGCAAAAGGATGCAAAGGGCCAGTGGCAGACCTGGTTCGA
Source organism: uncultured Halieaceae bacterium (assembly GCA_938045215.1). GTDB lineage: Bacteria > Pseudomonadota > Gammaproteobacteria > Pseudomonadales > Halieaceae > CALINF01. The sequence goes on from CALINF010000017.1 coordinate 15,272, forward strand.
CGGCTACTACACTCGCAATGAGGCCGCTACACCCTGATATAGCCCCATTTTCCAACCAGCTTTACCTGATCGAGCTTGAACCGCCACTGGCAACCGGGCACCCTCGCTCTCGAATCCATCAACTTATCCATTAACAGAGAGAAACTGCATGTCCAACGACTTCTCAGGCGTTCAACTGCTGCTGACCGGAAACGAGATCATGAGTGGCGACACCATAGACTCAAACTCGGCAATGATCGCCCAGCGCCTGTCTGAACTGGCGATCAGCGTTCATCGCAAGGTAACCGTGGGTGACGATCAAGGCCTGCTGGTACGCGAGCTGTCTCCTATGACAGAAGCGGCGGAGCTGGTAATCGTCAATGGTGGCCTGGGCCCAACGGTAGACGACCTCACCGCAGAGATACTGGCGGAAGTAGCGGGCGTAGCGGTGGTCGAACATCCAGGCGCTCTCGCACACCTTCAGAGCTGGTGTGGCCAACGCAATCTGCCCTTGAATGACGCGAACTACAAACAGGCGTTACTGCCAGAGGGTTGCAGCCTGATAGATAACCCTATCGGCAGTGCCGTGGGGTTTGAAATGACTATTAACGGGTGTCGGGTCTTGTGCACACCCGGAGTGCCATCCGAGCTTCGGGCTATGCTGGACTGGATTGTCGGGGATCTCGGCGCAGCGCTGGACCGACCATCTGAGCGTAATATTTTGCGCTTACAGACATTCGGACTGGGCGAGTCCAGTGCCCAGCAACTCATTGCCGATCACCTCGACAACTGGCCTGACGACGTTGACCTTGGTTTTCGCGCGGGCGCACCGCAAATGGAAATTAAACTGACAATCGATGATGCCTCTGCAGCGGCGCAACAGCGCGACTGCCGGCTAAAGCTTGAAGCGCTGTTTGGCGATCACATTATCGGTGAGGGTGATGCCCAGCTTGCGCAAGTTGTGCTGGAGTTGCTTAAGCAGCGCAACCAAACACTCGCGACGGCAGAATCGTGCACCGGGGGACTGATTGCCTCAATGCTGACCCGGATTCCGGGATCATCAGCAGGCTTTCATGCTGGGCTGGTTACCTATTCAAACGAGATGAAAACGTCTCTGCTGGGGGTAGATGCCAATCTGCTCACTGAACATGGCGCTGTAAGCGAGCCGGTTGTGATAGCAATGGCAGAAGGTGCACTGGCTCGCGCCAACGCCAATTACGCCATCGCGGTGTCGGGTATTGCCGGCCCCGATGGTGGCACCCCCGAAAAGCCGGTTGGTACAGTCTGGCTGGCTTGGGGTAGCCCCGGGTCGATACGCACGCGCTGCCTGTGCTGGCCAGTAGAGCGCTCGCTCTTCCAGACCATGATTGCAGCGGCTGGTCTGGACATGATCCGCAGAACTCTCCTTGGAATCGATGACGAACCTCGCTACTTTAGTCAGAGAAGTGCAAAGGGTTCGGCTCGCTAGGGCTGCAGCTGGCGAATCTCCCAGTTGCCATCATCAAGCGCATAATAGCGAAAGCGGTCGTGCAAGCGGTTTGCACCGCCCTGCCAGAACTCTATTTGCTGCGGCACCACCCGGTATCCGCCCCAGAAGTCGGGCATGGGAATCTCACCATTGCCAAACTTCTCACGCATCGCCGCCATTTGTTTTTCAAGCAGCGCACGCGTTGAAATGCTTCGACTCTGACGCGACGCCCACGCAGCCAACTGACTCTCCCGCGGTCGTGTAAGGAAGTAACGAGCAGAGGCCGCTACTGACATGGCCTCGACAACCCCGCCAACAATGACCTGTCGATCCAGGGCGTTCCAGGGAAACAAGAGCGATACCTGAGGGTTTGCTGCGATAGCCGCGGCCTTGTCGCTGCCGTGGTTGGTATAAAAAACAAACCCTTTCTCTGACACACCCTTGAGTAATACGAGTCGTTGCCAGGGCCGCCCCTGTTCGTCGACTGTGCTCAGAGACATGGCCGTGGGATCCGCAAGACCGCCGGTCACCGCCTGTTCCAACCAGCGCTCGAACTGTGCAATCGGATGCTTGTCCAGCATATCCCGAGTCAAACCGCCCGCAAGGTATTCTCGTCTGAAATCCTCGTATTCCACCGGCAATGCCTGCTAGTCTCAAAACCACCATACTAGCCACACCTTCGAGGTAAGCAAAGCAGCTAATGGACGAGGCACCGACAATTCGCGCAGCCGGCAGCGTCGATCTCGACTTGCTGGTGGAAATCCTAAGCAACAGCTTCGAACATGACCCTGTCATGAACTGGGTGATTCCCAGCACTACGTTATATTCCGATTTCTTTCGATTGATCATTCGCGACATCTACGTGCCCCGTGGCATCGTGCATGTCGAGGAAACCGGCCGCGGCGCGAGTCTGTGGCTACCTCCTGGCGAACGGTTTGAGCTGCCGCCACAGTGGGCCCTGCTGCAGATGCTGGGTCAATTGGTATTGCGCAAGGGGTTGAGACCGCTCGCTCGCATGCGCGAGCAAAGCGCGCTGTTTGCGCAATACAGGCCCCGCGAGCCTCACTTCTACCTTCAGTTCGTGGGATGCAAGCAGGAGCATCAAGGCGAAGGGGTCGGTTCGGCGCTGCTGAAACACGGAACCCGGCTCTGCGATGAACAGGCGATGCCTGCTTATCTGGAGAGCTCCAATGAGGTTAATGTGCCGCTATACCTGCGGCATGGATTCGAGGTCATCGCCCAGGCGCCTGTTGGAACCGAGGGGCCTCGCGCCTGGTTTATGTGGCGTGAGGCCAAGCGCTAGTTTATCGCTCAGGAAGGCGGAAAGCCGACAAACATGGCCGTAATCGCTTCCTGCCGTCTCTTTGGATCCGGCTCTGACTGCAGGCGAGCTTCGATAATTCCACGCCATACAGACTGGTTCCGCAGCGGGTCGATCATATCAACGATAAACGTACCCTGGGTATATTGGCGCACACTCACGTCTGACACCGCAGGACCACAACGCCAGCAGTTGTAGTAACTCATGGAGTTATAGCTGCGCACGTCAGTGCGCTCCTGAGTTACCAGATGCCATGACACCAACAAATCGGCCCTTGAGGTATCGTCGATCACCTCGTATCCGCGCGCTTGCAAGGCCATACCCAGATCGTCCTTTGTGCGTTCAACCTGCATATCGCTGATACGAATTGTTTTGGGGTCAGTGCGATCGAACGGCGCGAATGCCAGGGTTTTTACTTTCTGAAAATCGTAACTGCGATCGAAATCGGTCGTTGCTTCAATCGGTGTTGCACACCCATTCAGCAGTGTCAAAGCTGCGGCAAGCGCCAGCATTCTCGCTACTATATTGTTCATGGCATCCATCCTGTCTCAAAGGTTCGCATTATAGTCAATCAGGCGTCGAAGGATAGACAGGCGCTCGCTGCGCCACTGCCGGGATCTGCGGAAAGGGATACAGCTCATGCCAATCCTTGCCCAGTTTCGTGGCAATACTCACCCCCCGAACTTGCCGGTGGACATCCTCCATTGCATCGAGTAACTCAGACTCGCTTGCCTGGCCGGCTGTCACCGCTGCCTCCATGATTCCCTCG
>CALINF010000018.1 GCA_938045215.1 uncultured Halieaceae bacterium
CGCACCATGTGCCGCACCGGTGATGTCCAACGAATCAACTCCTTGGCCGCGCCGATATCCATATCGGGATTATCGCGCCACAGGGCCATCTGTTCGGGGTGTTCAAGCAGGGCCTTGAGGCCGCCACTGATAGATGCAGACGTTGTATCGTGACCGGCACTGGCAGTGATGATGAAATAGCTCATCTGATCCAGGGCATTCATAGGTTCGCCATCGACTTCTGCGTTAGCCAGCACGGTTGCCAGGTCTTCCTTGGGATTAATCTTGCGGTCGGCGATAACGTCGTTGAAGAAGTTGCCAAAATCGGTCAGTACCTGCAAGCCTGCCCCCATCTCTTCACCTCTTTGCAAGGAGGGGTCCTGACCACCAAACATCTCCTGTGTCAGTTTCAGCATAGTGTCCTCGGCTTCTCGCGGCAGGCCCAGGATCGACAGAATGATACGCAGCGGGTAGTACAGGGCTATATCGCGCACGAAGTCGCAACTCCCGTCCATATCCCGCATGCGGTCCACATACTCTGTGGCCAGTTCTCGTACCTCTGCCTCCAGCGAGTCGATGCTGCGTGGAAGGAACCAGTCGCGACTTACCTTGCGGAGTTTGAGATGCTTGGGTCGGTCCATATGGATTAAGGTTTCCAGTCCATTTTGGGTACCGAAGTTTTCCAGCAGCATCTGCTCTACGGCCTCTGGAACCAGCACAGTTCGCGGAGCGCTGAGGAACTCGTTATTGGCGCTGCCGATGCGCTTGATGTCGTCGTAGCGTGTCAGTGCCCAGAAAGGGCGATACTCGTCATGCTCAACCCAGCAAATCGGGTCGTGTTCACGCAGGTGGTCAAAGAGGGCGTACATACTGTCTTCGTTACCCATGATCTGTGCATCGAGCAGATCGGCCGGGCTGAAGCGGTGAGTATCGGAAACGGCAGTTTGGGTCATTCGGCACCTCTGGTGGACAATAGTGGACAGGCACAATAACACCCATCCACGATCGGTTTAAATACGTAATTAGCTCTATGAGAAGACAAGTTGAACCAGTATGACTGCCGCTAAATCTGACATCTGTATATGGGTCGTCGGAGCCTCCGGAGGGATTGGTGCGGCGGTTGTTTCACGCTGGTTGAAAGAGCCCCGTGCCAGGGTAGTGGCTATCAGTTCGCAGACAGCAACCACAGCAATCGGAGGGCAATCACCTGGGCTGATTCAAGTGGAATGCGACTATTCAGAGCAAGCGATCGAGCGCACCGTCAGCGAGTTGCTAGATAAGGAACTGCTCCCAGATTACGTGGTGCTGGCCGGTGGATTGTTACACGATGGCGCACAGGTTGCTCCAGAGCGGCAATTGGAACAACTCGACAGAGCCGCGATGCATGCGGTATTTGACGCCAATGTTGTCGTGCCGTCACTGTGGCTGCGTGCGCTGGCCAAGCCGTTGCGACAGTCCGCACGCTGTGTAGTGGCGGCTTTGAGTGCCCGTGTTGGCAGCATCGGTGATAATAGTCTGGGTGGATGGTATAGCTATCGGTCTTCCAAGGCTGGCCTGAATATGGTGCTGCGCAGTGCTGCGATTGAACTGAAGCGGCGAGCCAAGGGCGTCAAGTTGATTGCATTTCATCCGGGTACCACAGACACTGCCTTATCCAAGCCGTTTCAACGTAGTGTGCCCGCTGAAAAGCTGTTTAGCCCAGGCTATGTCGCTGACTGCCTGGTTGGCCTGATGCAGTCAGCAACGGTAGACGGTGAGTTGTCATTTCTCGACTATGCTGGCAAGCGTATTCCCTGGTAAGCATGACTGAAACTCGACAGCAAAAGCGCATCCGCCAAATCCTCAATCAGGCAGAGGAAGCAAAAGACACCTCTTTGCGTGGTCATGCGCTCAAGCGCGCTACAGAACACGACGTGCCGCGCACGCTCACTGCCTGGGAATGGGAGCAGTGGTATACCGATAATGGTAAGCCCGAAGCGCACCGGCCCGATGAGCCTGAATCGTCCAGCCAGCCTTGGTGGCGACGTTGGTTGGGTCTGAAGCCGCGCGCGAGCCAACCCAGTCACAACAATTGTGTAAGATCTGTAAACGAAGACGAAGAATTTTGAGAGCAGTCCAGATACGTGTCACATTTACCGTCGCGAAAGCGGCTTACTAACTTGATACCAACCTTTGATTCACCGCAAATGAGAGATCACGCTATGTCCCTACGACGACCAATAGCCCTTGTATCAATGCTGGCAATACTGGGGGGCTGCGCACAATACGAGAATAAACGTGGGGTGGACGTCACCTGGCAAGACGACGTCATGGCGGGCATGAGTACAGGTGAAACAACTCGTAAGGATGTGTTGAGCGCACTGGGGCCGCCATCACAGGTCATTGCCCTGGATGACGAAACCGCTCTGTACTATTTATACGAGCGTTCTGAGGGTGAGGGGCTCATTCTCATTGTCTATAATCGCATGCGGATCGATACCCGGTACGACAGAGCAGTTTTCTTCTTCGATGAGAACGATGTGCTGACGGACTTCGCAACCAAGACCCATGCAGACGATGAATGAATTACTGCGCAGAGCTCGATGGCTAACGCTAATGCTGTGCGCTTCTACGCTGGCGTCTGGCTGTAGTGTCTGGTCCTATGATCTTGGTAAACCATTGAGTGAGCTGGATGTGCCAACCGAGCATGAACAAGCTCCTATGGGCGCGGTTCTGGCAAGGCTGGGTCCGCCACACAGAATAGCGGCAGGCGATAGTGGTTATGTCATGGCATGGGAGTATTGGCTGGTGAGTGAAACCTCTGTGGGTTTCAGTCTCGGATTCATGGGCGCTGACTTTCTGAGTATGGACTGGGGCGATGCCAGGGTTAAGGGAGAGTACTTGCTACTAACGTTTGATCGCGAGCATGAGTTGGTAAGCAGCACTGTGAGTCAATGGGATAACGATGCAGGTGGCGGTGGTGCGATTCAGCCACTCTTTGGTTTTGTCTCGGTGGTTGATGTGGATGACCTGACCGAGAGAATGCCGCAGCACCGGTGGGGCGCTGCCGCGCTAAAACCACTGCCTAATGCTATCAACAACCCGTCTAATCCGGATTTAGGGCAGGGTGGTTTACAGCAGCGTGGTACACCTACCGGCACCGGCCAGCAAAGTCTTGAATAGCATTGATGCGTGGGTGGAGTACAGCGGCTCTAGGGGATGAACCGAATTTCTGGTAGTCTTTTCCCCTCTAAAAATAAGTAAGGATTCGATCGAATGACTCACAATACGTTACCGGAGCTCGTTTCGCACTGGGCCTCAGAACGGCCAGATGCCGTCTGGATGCGGGATCTGCATTCAGAGGGTTCAGATGATTACACCTGGGCTGAGGCGAACACCCAGATTAATGCGGTGGCAGCGATGCTGGAGTCGCAGTTCGGCCATGGTGAAAAAATGGTTGTCCTGTCACGCAATCGCGCCCATTGGGTGCTGGCAGACATGGCGATCATCACCTCGGGGAATGTGCAGGTCAGCCTGTTTACTACCTTGCCGGGTAACACAGCCGAATACATCTTCAACCTGACAGAGACCAAGGTGGTTTTTGTCGGAGAGACATCGAATTGGGACCAGGTTCAGCCTGTATTGCCCGAGGGCGTATTGCTGATAACGCTGCCGGGGGTTGAGCTGGCCGAGCCACATCTCAAATGGGATGACCTTTTGCTGGAGTGGAGGGGCAGAGCACCAGCCTACACGCCCAGACATGACGACATGATCTCGCTGGTGTTTACTTCTGGCACAACTGGAATGCCCAAGGGTGTTATTCAGACACACGACAGTAACCTGGTGCCCATTCGTCGAGGTGCCGAGGCGTTTCGGATCCCTGATCACCCGCGCTATTTTTCCTACCTGCCGCTTTCGCATATCGCCGAGCGCCAGATCGTAGAATTCTCATCCATCGCGTTCGGAGGAGAGATCAGCTTCAATGAATCACTTGAAACGGTGGTCCGCGACTTGCCGCGCACGCGGCCGCATATATTCTTTGGCCCACCGCGCATCTGGGAGCAGTTTCAGCAGGCCGTGATTGCCAAGTTTGGTGGCTCGCAGGCGCTGGAGGCTGCATTGCAACAGGACAAGGCCGGTATTGGTCATCTTGTTGTGCAGGGCCTGGGTCTTGATGAGGTGCAGTACTGCCTTACCGCTGCGGCCCCTACGCCGCCCGCGCTGATTCACTGGTGGCAGGACATGGGCCTAACGCTGATGGAAGGCTTTGGCCAGACCGAGGCGATGGGTTTGATAGTCTCTACGCACGATGAGCGACGCATCGGTTCAATCGGTAAACCTGTGGGTGAAGTGCAATACAAAATCACTGAGGAAGATGAGCTTGCAGTGAAGGCAGACGGTTGCACACCGGGTTATTACAAACAGCCCGATAAAACAGCGGAGCTCATTCGCGATGGCTGGATTCACACGGGTGACAAAGTACGTGTGGACGACGACGGTTTCCTATACATCACGGGGCGGGTGAAGGATTACTTCAAAACGATTCAGGGCAAGTTTGTAGCGCCGCCGCCAATCGAAGGCGAGTTTGCCAAGAACCCTCATGCGGAGCAGCAATGTCTGCTGGGTCGTGGTTATTCAAAGACAGTGATGATTGCGGTGCTTACCGACGAAGCGCAAGGGAAAGTGGACGACGAGGTTCATGAATCAATGCTGGAGACCGTGCGCAGGATCAATGACGAGATCGAGAAGCACGCCCGGATTGGTGCCGTTGTCCTGACACGTGAGCCATGGAGCATTGAAAACGAAGTGCTCACCCCTACGCTCAAGATCAAGCGAGACATGGTGGAACAGCGCTTTGGCGAGATAGCCGAGCAGTTGGCCCGTAGCTCAGCAGAGCAGGGTGAAATATTGATTCA